>JAOZTN010000001.1:0-34536 GCA_029942245.1 Bacteroidales bacterium
TATTTGGAAGCAGTGGAAGGGACAGATGCCTGCAATCTATAACAAAGGAACAGCATATAAAGATGAGGCAAATTAATTGTAACTACTATGCCTGAATGAGCGTCATATAATAAACTAGCATGGTTCACTGATTCTCAGGTCATGAAAACAATTCTCCTCCTCATTATTTTGATCTTTCCCGCTTGTTTATTATCTCAACATCTTGTCGACACCACCTACAACCCAACCCTTCAAAATCCTGAATATAAGTCAGGTGAAGGGCCGCTTATATTTATCGACGAAGGGCATTATAACTTTCATACCATGGATGGTCGATATAAACCATTCGCAACTCTTCTGGAAAGAGATGGGTATAATATAAGAGGGTATGAAGGTGTATTCAAGAAGGATAAATTAGCGAAAGCTAAGATCCTTGTAATATCAAATGCATTAAGTGAGGATGTGGAGGATTGGGTGATACCCGATCCTTCGGCCTTCACAAAATCAGAAATTGATGCGGTCAGACAATGGGTCTATGAAGGAGGAAGTCTCTTTTTAATTGCCGATCATATGCCGATGGCTGATGCGGCAAAAGACCTCGCCGGGGCATTTGAATTCGAGTTCACAAACGGATTTGTATTTGACACTCTTTCAAGAGGAATTGCATATTTTAAACTGCAAGACAACACTCTCATTGCAAGCATCATCACAACAGGCCGGGACTCAACAGAAAGTGTCGAGGAGATTGTTTCATTTACCGGACAGGCCATCAAAATACCCGATGACGCAACTTCGATTCTGACTTTTAATAGTGCCTTCGTGAACTTCCTTCCCGATACTTCCTGGGTTTTTGATGATAATACTACCAAGCTCAGTGTAGAGGGATGGTCACAGGGAGCATTTAAAAGATATGGCAAAGGGAAAGTCGTGGTTTTTGGCGAAGCTGCCATGTTTACAGCCCAATTAGCAGGTCCCGAAAAAAGAAAAGGAGGCATGAACAGTGATTATGCCCCCGAGAATTACCAGTTGTTGCTAAACATCATTCACTGGCTGGATGGAAAACTTGAATAAAAGGCCTAAGGCCAACAAGTAAAAAAAGGATTGCCCCTAATTATAGAAACAACCCTTCTGATTTAGCAATATTTTTCTAGATTTTCATCCCGATATAGAAGACATAGCCATAGTACTCTTTGTACTTATAATACAGCTGTGATTCATGCTGTTGATTGGCTATGAACTCTTCTGCAGCTTTATTTCCGGAATGTTTTTCCAGGAAGGTCTTTTGAACAGAATCCTGCGGAGCATAGAAATGTTCTATCCAGCAGTTTTCGGGTAGAACAAAGGAAGCTACGGACGTATATCCTGCTTTTTGCAATTGTGCCAGTTTATTGGGAATGGTGTCTATTCCGGGATAAGCATCCTGCCAGAATTCATCGATCTCAGCAGGCCGGTCTTCCCGAAGCCATGATGCTTCTGAAACCGCAATAAATCCACCTTTCTTCAGGTATTTATGCCATTCCTTCAGGCCACGTTCAAAGCCGAGAAAGTATATGGCTCCTTCTGAAAGGATCAGGTCCAGGCTTTCATCATCAAATGGCATCTTATCCATAGATCCTATGATGCCCTTTATCCTGTCCTGAAAGCCCAGTTTCCGGGCATTTACGTTGAACATATCTATAAAAACAGGAAAGAGGTCGAGGCCGGTAATCTGACCCGGTGCATGCTCTGCCAGCACCATTGTCTGTCCGCCCGAACCGCAGCCGATATCAGCAATGTGTGATTCATCAGTAAGCCCATCGATGAAGCTCAAAGCTTTAAGCGTTATTTCAGGACTTCCCGGACCCTGTCGATGCAGGAGTGAAAAGTATTCACAGATCAGGTCGAAGTCGAAGTCGTGTATTGAATTATTATCGTCACTCATGATTATAAAATGATTTTATGAAACCCAGGCTCTTAATACCAGGATTCAAGATATAAATAATACTTATAAATGCTAATACCCTGACAAGAATATGCCAAGGATAATTTAAGGGATAGCTACTGGTAGAATACCAATCGCTATTTACTTCACCAGATCCATTTTAATCTTAAACATCCAACATTTTTGGTATCACAAATATAGAACTTTTTTAGCAAATAGCGGTGGAAGCATTTATTCACAACAACAGATATGTGTGTCGTATCAAAGCTCAAACTTCAAACTTCAAACTTCAGAGTTCAGAGTTCAGAGTTCAATATGAGTATTTTCCAGAAGTGTAACGCACAAAGCACATCTTACCATCCGCTGGCCAATACATCCACAATATGAATGGTCTTGATCGGCAGCTTATGTTTAGAGATATAACCCTGCAGGTGCATGAGGCAGGAGGCATCGGTAGAGACAATATATTCGGCGCCGGTTTTTAAGGCATTTTCCACCTTCTGATCGGCCATGGCAGTGGAAATGGGCTCGTTCTTTACTGAAAAAATGCCCCCGAAGCCACAACATACATCTTTCTCTTCCATCTCTACCAGGCGCAAACCTTTTACGTGGGCAAGCAATGCACGGGGCTCATCTTTTAATCCATACTCCCTCAGGGCTGCACAGGAGTCATGATAGGTGACTGTATGCATAAATGATGCACCTACATCCGTAACCCCCAGCTCATTCACCAGAAAATCGGTGATTTCATAAATATTCTTCTGCAATTGCTTGTATTCGTTATGAAGCGAGGTATTGTGAAACAGCTCATTGAAGTAGTTCTTCACATAGCCGGTGCACGAAGCCGTTGGGCCTACCACCGGCCTGTTGTTTGGGAAATCCTTGATGAACTTCTCCCCAACAGTCTTGGCCTCATCCCAGAAGCCACTGTTAAATGCCATCTGCCCACAGCAGGTCTGATTGGTATTGTAATGCACTTCATGACCCAACTTTTCCAATATCCTGACCATGTTAAAACCCGTTTCCGGATAAAACTGGTCGATAAAGCAAGGGATGAAGGCGTCAATGGTCATTTGCGAGAATTAAAGAGCAAAAATATAAAATTAAACTGTACCGTTATGAATAATGTTGCTGGTTGCTGGCTACTGGTTACTGGTTGCTTGTTACAGGATAAATCCTAACTCCAAACTCTAGCTCACTTTAGGCACTTCTAACTCTTATACCTCAACCACTTCCAAAGTTCCTTGTAACTCACCTTTTTGCCATACATGAGAATGCCGGTACGATATATCCTGGCGGCGATCCAGGTTGTAAAGATGAAGCCGAGGATGAGGAGTATGCCTGAGATCCATATCTGCTCGATAGGTACGCCGAAGGGAATGCGTGCCATCATCACCACGGGAGATGTAAATGGGATCATGGAGAACCAGACGGCCAGCTGTCCATCAGGGTTATATATAGCCATATTGGCAATGATGAAACCCAGGAATAAGGGCAAAGTGATTGGCATCATAAACTGCTGGGTGTCGGCTTCGCTGTCGACAGCGGCACCAACGGCAGCAAAGAGGGCTGCATAAAGCAAATATCCACCAAGAAAGAAAAACAGGAATGAGATAAGGATCACCTCATAATTAATGGAATTGATCACTTCAAATACCCTGGCAATCTCTGTTGGAGAGACCTGTTGTGCCATTTGTTCGCTTCCGGGGGTGACAGCCATGCGTACATCAGGGCCTGGCAGCTGATCGACAAATGCGACCTGAAATATACTGACAATGGCGAAGGTCAGCACCACCCAGAGGAGAAACTGTGTAAGCCCTACCATGGCGATGCCCAGTATTTTACCCATCATCAGCTGGAAGGGTCTCACGGCAGATACCATCACCTCAATAATGCGGCTGGTCTTCTCTTCCATAACCCCACGGAGCACCTGTGCCCCGAAGATGAAGATGAACATATAAATAATCATGCCACTGATAAATGCCACGGCCATCATCACCTCTGTAAATGTTTCTTCTTCAGCCCCCGATTCATCCATTTTCATGGTCACCAGCTCAATGTCGGTACGTATAAGTTGCGGTAATTTCATGGCCCGCTCACGGTCTTCTTCCGAGAGGGTCATCTCATCCAGGTTGATTCTGAGTTTCTGGCTTTCTACCTCCTTCGACATCACATTGCTGATGTAGCTTTTCAGGTCTACACCGGGCTGCCGAAGCGAATATAATATGGCAGAAGACGGTACAGTGAGTTCCCTGCGGGGAATATAGAGGAGGGCAAATTCATCTTCCGCCATTAATTTGACTTTAGCGACAGTCAGATCTTCAACAGTATATTTAAATTCAAATTCTTCGGTATCAGTAAATTTCTCGTAGAACCAGCCTGTCTCATCCAGCACTTCAACCACCATTTTTTCATCATCGGAGAAGGAGGCGATGATCATAGGGATTACAAAAACTGAGGCCATCAATATGGGGCCCAGTATGGTCATCACGATGAAAGAGCGCTTGCGCACCCTCGTGAGGTATTCCCTTTTTATGACCAGCCAGATCTTGTTCATTTCCCTTCGTTTTCTTTCACTACCGAGATAAAAATATCATTCATGGTGGGCAGTATCTCGTTATAGGCATGAATGTTCACCTTTGAGACCAGCCGTTCCAATAATTCGTTGGATTGATGTCCTTCTGCAATTCTGATACTGGCAAAGCGCCTGTCTTCATCTTCTCCTTCATCCACTATCTTGAAGCGATCATCCAGGAAGGAAGAGAGCAAGCCATCAAAATGATCAAATGCAACGCTATAGGTATTTGATTGGTATTCTTTCTTTATCTCTTTCACCTTTCCATCGAGTATCTTTTTAGACCTGTCGATGAGGGCAATATGATCGCAGAGTTCTTCAACGGAAGCCATATTATGTGTAGAAAAGATAATGGTTGTACCCTTATCGCGCAGATTGAGGATCTCCTCTTTCAGCAGTTCCACATTGATGGGGTCGAAGCCGCTGAAGGGCTCATCAAAGATCAGCAGTTCCGGTTCATGTAGCACGGTGATGATAAACTGCACCTTTTGCTGCATGCCTTTCGAGAGTTCTTCCACCTTATTGTTCCACCAGCCTCCGATCCCGAACTTGTCGAACCATTCTTTCAGCTTAACATGGGCCTCTTTTTTCGACAAGCCTTTCAGCCTCGCGAGGTAGAGTGCATGTTCACCTACCTTCATCTTGCGATATAGGCCGCGTTCTTCCGGCAGGTAGCCGATATTAGAAATATGCTTTTGCTGTAGCTTTTCACCCTTGAACCAGAGCTGGCCCTCATCCGGACCTGTGATCCTGTTGATGATCCTGATCAGGGAGGTTTTTCCTGCACCGTTCGGACCCAAAAGGCCGTAGATGCTTTGTTCAGGCACCTCAATGCTTACCTTATCCAGGGCCGTGTGGCCTGCATAGCGTTTGGAAACATTTTCTGTTTGGAAAAGGGCCATGGTGTATACTCAACGCAAACTTACTGAAAATATTCCTTCATCCTGTCGAAGAAGCCTTTGTCTTTGCTTCCCGGATTAGGTTTGAAATTTTCAGCTCCGCTAAGCTTCTCAAGAATTGCTTTCTCCTCTTTGGTGAGTTCTTTGGGAATCCATACGTTGATGGTTACCAGCAGGTCGCCACGCCCGTGGGCATTCACATCCGGCAGGCCTTTGCCTTTCAGTCGCATGACCTTTCCGGCCTGTGTTCCCGCTGTGATCTTGACCCTGGCTTTGCCTTCAATCGTTGGCACCTCCACGGTGGTACCGAGGGCAGCATCTGAAATGCTGATATATTGTTCGTATAGCAGGTTATGGCCGTCTCTGATAAGGTCAGCGTGGGCCTGTTCCTCAATGAGTACCAACAGATCGCCGGGGATCCCTCCCCTGGCACCGGCATTTCCTTTTCCGCTCACGGAAAGCTGCATACCTTCCTCCACCCCTGCCGGGATCCTGATGTTGATAATATCTTCACCCCTGATCACACCCTGTCCGGCACATTCAGGACACTTCTCTGTGATCATTTTTCCTTCTCCATGGCATGTCGGGCATGTCGATGCTGTTTGCATCTGCCCCAGGAAAGTGTTGGTGATCTGTACTACCTGACCGCTACCGTGGCAGGTATGGCATGTGCCATGTGATGATCCGTGCCTGGCACCTGATCCGTCACAGGCATTACAGCCGATATATTTATTGACTTTTATCTTCTTTTCAACGCCATTGGCGATCTCTTGCAGGCTGAGGCTGACCTTCACCCTGATGTTGCTCCCTCGGTTTACCCTGCGACGGGTATGTGAACGTGCGCCGCCACCGCCAAAACCACTGAAGGCGCCTCCAAAGGCACCTCCAAAGATGTCGCCGAACTGGCTGAAGATATCATCCATGCTCATCCCGGCACCGCCAAATCCGCCACCATTTCTCATTCCGGCATGGCCAAACTGATCGTAGCGGCTTTTCTTTTCTGCGTTGCTCAGCACCTCATAGGCTTCTGCTGCCTCTTTAAACATGGATTCTGATTCCGGATCATCAGGGTTCTTGTCGGGATGATACTTCAAGGCCATCTTGCGATATGCCTTCTTGATCTCCTGCCCGGAAGCTCCCTTTTCTACCTCCAGCACATCATAATAGTCTCTTTTCGACATCAGCTATTGTCTTTCAGGTTTTTAATTGCCTACTACAACCTTGGCAAAACGGATTACCTTGTCATTCAGCATATAACCATTCTCTGTTACGTCTACCACCTTGCCCTTCATATCGGGCGATGGCGCAGGAATATTGGTAATGGCTTCATGAAAATCAGTATCAAATTCCTTTCCCATCACATCCATGGGTTCCAGGCCTTTCTGATTCAGTGTATTCTTCAGCTTGCTATATATCAGCTCAATGCCTTCGAGGAAATTCTTGTCGATGCCATTATCTTCGGCCGTCTTCATGGCGCGTTGGAAATCGTCAAGCACAGGCAGCATAGCTACCATCACATCTTCAGAGGCCGTTTTGAACAGCTCGAGCTTTTCCTTCTGTGTCCTTTTCCTGAAATTATCGAATTCTGAAAACAGGCGCAAATATTTGTCATTCATCTCATCCAGCTTTTCACCCAGCTCCTGTATCTTCTCATCAGCTTTATCTTTCTTTTTCGATGCAGTTTTCCTCTCCTTCTTTCCTGGCTTATTTACGGGCACTTCAGTGCTTTCCTGCTCCTGATCTTTCTTTTTCTTTTCTTCAGACATAGTATATTCTTGATTATTCATTGTTACGGCAGAGCATAATCAAAACACTTGCCAATATCATTTATCAGGACAAATTGTCAGACTGTTGTAAAGGATTAGCTTTCGATCCTGCGGATGTTGGCCCCTATGGCCTGCAGGCGATTATCGATGTGCTGGTAACCCCTGTCTATCTGTTCGATGTTGTGTATGGTGCTCTTGCCGTCGGCCGATAAGGCTGCTATGAGCAAGGCAACACCGGCTCGGATATCCGGGGATGTCATTGAAATACCTTTAAGGGGATATTGCCTGTCGAGGCCGATTACGGTAGCACGATGAGGATCACAAAGGATGATCTGGGCGCCCATATCAATCAGCTTATCGACGAAGAAAAGCCTGCTTTCGAACATCTTCTGGTGGATGAGTGCACTGCCCTTAGCCTGTGTAGCCGTAACCAGCACAATACTGATGAGGTCGGGTGTAAAACCCGGCCATGGCGAATCGGCAACGGTCATAATGGAGCCATCCATAAAGGTTTCTATCTCGTACGATTTCTGTGCAGGAACGATGATGTCGTCATCTCTCCTGACCAGGCTTATGCCCAGGCGTTCGAAAACGGTAGGGATGATACCCAGGCGTTCGTAGTTTACATCCTTGATGGTGATCTCCGATTGGGTCATGGCGGCGAGGCCGATGAAGCTTCCCACCTCGATCATATCTGCCAGCAGTGTATGTTTGCAGCCTTTCAGCCCGCCCACACCTTCTATCTCAAGCAGGTTTGAGCCTATACCGGAGATCTTAGCACCCATGCGTTCCAGCATACTGCACAACTGGTACAGGTATGGTTCACAGGCTGCATTGAAAATAGTGGTCGTGCCTTCAGCCAATACGGCAGCCATCACAATATTGGCGGTACCCGTTACCGAAGCCTCGTCGAGGTGCATATAGCAGCCTTTGAGCGAAGATGCATCGACAACATAGAGATTTTCCTTTTCGTCGTAGCGAAAGTCGGCACCAAGATTCTTTAAACCGATGAAATGGGTATCCAGCCTTCTGCGGCCGATCTTATCGCCTCCGGGATGTGGCATAAATGCCTGTCCGAACCTGGCCAGCAATGGCCCGATGATCATGATGGATCCACGTAAGCTGGAGCCCTTTTGCTTAAACTCAGGGCTTTTGAGGTAGTCAAGGTCGATATTATCGGCCTGAAAGATATACGATTCAGCGCCTGTCTTTTCAACCTTCACTCCGAGATCGCGGAGAATATCGATCAGTTTGTTTACATCCCTGATGTCAGGGACTTTATGCATTTCAACTTTTTCGGGGGTCAGCAATACTGCGCTGATGACCTGGAGGGCCTCATTCTTGGCTCCCTGGGGAATGATCTCCCCCTTGAGCTTATGGCCGCCAATGATCTCAAAAGAACTCATTTGTTTTTGTAGCCTTTGTGTTTCTTTCCGTAATTATTGTCCCTAGGTTTTCCGGTATATTTCTTTTTCTTGTTCCTTGCCAGGATGACGCTGGTTTCGTTCAGCTTGAACTCTCCTTCTATCACGAGCTTGCCATCCGACAGCTGGTTAAAGTGCTTAAAGATAAGCTCATCATTTACTGAATCCCTGTTCCAGTTCAGGTATGATTTTTTCAGATGGTTGGCAATGGACTTCATGAAAGCTTCCTTTCCCGGACCTTCTTCATATTCAATAGCCTTTTCGATAAGGGCCTCGATATTCTTTCCGTAAGGCTTGAACTTGATCTTGCCGTCGGAGTAAACTACAGCTTCGGGTTTGGCTGCAAGCACATCCCTGGGAGGTGCAGGATAGGGTCCGTCAACATCGAGTTGCCAATCGGAAATGATATGAAGGTGATCCCACAGCTTTTGTTTATAATCGACAGTTTCCCTCAGTTTAGGGTGCATCTGTGCCATGATACTCACAATTACGTTTGCGACTTTCAATCGACGCTCCCTGTCTTCAATACTCATTGCATAAAGAATCATCTTTTGCACGTTCCTGCCATATTCTGGCATCGCCAGTCGTTTTCGGGTGGAGTTATATTCCATTTGATGTAAAGATTTTTAAGAATTCTGTTCCTTTTATCAGATCTGTTTCGAAAGGAAAGTTGAAACGATAAAGAGGTGTTATATTTTGGTGTGTTTCAAATACAGCTGCAAAAATACAACTTTATTTTAATTATAGATTATGAATTATGGATTATGGGTGTGGGACGGGGGACGGGGGACGCGGTACGGGGAACTATTTTAACCAATAATATTATTTCGACAATGTTAATTTGGCAAACTTTAAGAGCAGTTGCTTCTGACCTACATTATTAAAGAGCACTGTGGCCTTTTTATTCCCGCCAAGGCCTTCTACCGCTATCACCTTTCCTTTTCCAAAACGCTGGTGTCTCACTTCCATACCCACCTGGAGGTTTTCCATGTCTTCGAGGCTCATGGCCGGCTGCTTATTCTCGAGATTACTGACCCTTTTCAGGCCTTTCTTCTGATAATTGGCAAAGCCGGGAGAGCTTATCTTGGATTTGGGCCTCGATCCTGCCTTTTCAAATGGGAATGTCGCCCTGGGCTGTGACACTACCTTCCTGGGATATTCGATGTATTTATCATCGATCTCTTCTACAAAACGGCTAACCTCACAGGGTGTCAGGTTGCCCCAGCGATAGCGCATCTCGGCATAGCTGACGGTCACATGTTTCATGGCGCGGGTGAGAGCCACATAAAACAAACGACGCTCCTCTTCAAGGTCGGAACGATTATTCAGCGACATGATAGACGGGAAAAGGTTTTCTTCCATCCCCACAACATAAACGAAAGGAAACTCAAGCCCTTTGGCGGCATGCACCGTCATCAGTGACACATGGTTGTTGTCATTTTTATCTTTTTCATCCGCATCGGTGAGCAAGGCGATATCCTGCATAAACTCATCCAGGGTATGGATGGGAGACACGATCTCTCCGTCCTCGTTGGCTTCTATCTTTTGTTCTGTAAAGTCCTTGATGGCATTCAGCAGCTCCTCGATATTTTCGTAGCGTGCCAGTCCTTCCGGGGTTTTATCTTCATACAGATCTCTGAGTATACCTGCCGAAGTTGCAATCTTCTTGGCAAGGTCGAAGGCATTTACAGTCTTCAGCTGTGCGCTGAAGCTTTTGATCATGGTTATGAAATTGTTCAGCTTGTTCATGGTGCCGGCATTCACCTGCAGACCACTGCCTGCTGTATTTTCGAGCACCTCCCACTGACTGACACCCAAGTGGTTGGCACACACCACGATCTTCTCCATCGTAGTTTGTCCGATGCCCCTGGCCGGATAGTTGATGATGCGCTGCAGGGATTCTTCATCATTATTGTTGATCACCACCCTGAAATAGGCCAGCAGGTCTTTGATCTCTTTCCTTTTATAAAAAGAAAGGCCTCCGTAAATACGGTAAGGGATGTTCAACTTGCGGAGCGATTCCTCAAAAGACCTCGACTGTGCATTGGTTCTGTACAGGATTGCAAAGTCGGAGTTGGGCAGCTGTCCGTTCATCTTTTCACGGAAGATCGCGTCGGCGACCATGATGCCTTCCTCTGTGTCTGAAGTAGCCCGGACCAGCGCCACCTGCTTGCCGTCATCATTATCGGTCCAGATGGTCTTCTTGATCTGGTCCTTATTGTTCTCTATCACGCTGTTGGCCGCATTTACAATATTCTTGGTAGAACGGTAGTTTTGCTCCAGCTTGAATACGGAGTGGTCGGGATAATCCTTTTTAAAATTCAGGATATTGCGAATGTTCGCCCCGCGAAAAGCATAAATGCTCTGGGCATCGTCACCCACCACACAAAGGTTTTCATTATCTGCTGCCAGGCTTTTCACGATCATGTACTGAACATGGTTTGTATCCTGGTACTCATCCACAAGAATGTATTTAAACCTTTTCTGATACTTATAAAGCACATCCGCAAAGTCGCGTAGTAAAATATATGTATTAAAGAGCAGATCATCGAAGTCCATAGCATCCGCCTTCTTCAGCCTGTTGGCATAACGGGTATAGATCGCACTTGTTTGTGGCTTCCCGGCCATTGTATCGGCATTGGTAGCCTCGGCATTTTCGCTATAGGAACTGGGTGTGGTCAGGCTCGTTTTTGCGCTCGAGATGCGGTTCATAATATGATTGGGGTTGTAAACCTTAGGATCCAGTTTCATCTCCTTCACTATGTTCCTGATCAGTCGCTTGGAATCTTCCGTATCGTAGATCGAAAAGTTGGACGGAAAACCAAGCCGGTGTCCTTCCACACGGAGGATGCGTGCAAAGATAGAATGGAAGGTCCCCATCCACACATTGCGGGCATCGTCACTGCCCACCAGCTGCAGGATACGCTCCTTCATGTCACGGGCCGCCTTATTGGTAAAGGTCAGTGCCAGGACGTTAAAAGGGTCGACGCCGATATTTAGCAAATGTGCCAGTCGGTATGTCAATACGCGGGTCTTACCCGATCCCGCCCCTGCGATCACCATCGAAGGCCCTTCGGTATGCTCCACAGCCTTTCGCTGTGCTTCGTTCAGTTCTTTAAAAATGTCTTTTTCCATGCTTTTATTAGTGGATACAAAAGTAGGGTTTTTGTGCCAACGAAGGCTGGTTAATTCAGGCATTTATTAACAACGCGGTGCGCGGGGATGGTTTTGAGTGTTGGGTGTTGAGTTATTTTCGACACCCGATATTCGGCACTCTGAACTCTGCACTCGGCACTCCCGCGACCCAATCCATAATCCATAATTATATAAGCAATATTTTATTAACTTTGAGAGACTTATAAAAACCATGACCATGAAAAAGCTCTTCTTTGTCCTGGCATTCCTGATATCACACAATATATTTTGCAACCCCACTGTACCGTTACCGGTTATCAGCGAGTTCTTCTACAATGAAGGGAACTGGCAGATCGAACTCTATTTTTCCTGGGAATGGCATGGCAAATATGGTATCCAGGGATTTGAGGATCTTCAATTGGTGTGCAATTCCGGAGAAGCGCTTTTTATTGATGGCTTAAAATTCCAGTGGGATTCGATCATAGTAATAGATCAGACTATGCTTGCTTCTGCCTTTTTCATCAACCCTGATGAAGATAATATTAGTGTAAAATTTTCCGATGGTAGCGGAGGCTGGCATTGGATATGTGAAGGCATAGAATATGGTCCTGAACCAAATCTTTACAACACAACAGGGCCTAAGCCAGAGCAATCGATTTGCATGCAATATTTTTATATCAACGGTTTTCCATACTCCTACAGGAAAATGAAGCAATCACCCCCGACAATTGGGAGTGATCCTTTTAATGTTAGTTCACGCACATCATTCAGCGGCTTTGTATTCGACCAGAATATGCAACCTGTGGAAGGGACTAAGTTTGTTTATTGTGAGGAGACGCTCTGTTATGGGAACACGGTCCCGGCCTATGCCTGCTTCGAAACAGATGCAAACGGGTATTTTGAAACCGATGGACTATTCAGCAACTGGCATTTTTTCGAATTAACTAAAGACGGATATGTTTTCATGGAAGACATTGTATTCATGGAGCCCGATTCGGTCTATTACAAAGAATACTACCTGACAGGTGTGGGAGTTAAAACAGTAAATCTGATGAAGGATATTGAGGTGGTCACAGCCCCAAACCCATTCAGCCATAAAACCACATTTCATATTTCAATACCGCAAGAGCTAGACTGGAATGAAGCCAGGATCACCATCTTCAATATGAAAGGTCAAGAGATAGATTTCATTCCAATCGTCGGCAATCCGTGGGCAGGAGGAAAGGTCATACTTGACTGGGTACCAGGCAATGCCAATAATATCGGGCCAGGATTGTATTTATATACGATGGAGCTTGATGGAAAACTCATTAAATCTGAAAAACTAATCATCAATGAATAAATATATTGTAGGCATACTATTTTGCATGTTCCTGTACCAGGTCATGCAGGCTCAGATCCCTGACTTTTACCGTGAGGACCTGACTTTTATTGTAGATGACAGCAGCTTCACCGTGACCGGTTATTATTATTTCATGAACAGCAGCGATGAAAACGAAAAGTTCGATATGCTGTACCCTTTTCCGAATCGAGATATTTATGGCAAAATAACCGATGTGTATGCATACATCTATGGCAATCCGCTAAAAAATGCGCTACTATATTATAATAATAGCGCAGCCATGATCAACCTGGATGTGAAGGCCGAAACGGTGACAAAGATCAGGATAGGATATACCCAGGAATTGCTTGGTAGCAAGGCCGAATATATCCTCACCTCTACAAATTCGTGGGGACAATCCTTAAAAGAAGTGAACTACACCCTGATAGCACCGGAAAACCTGCAAATCGATTCCCTCTCCTACCCGCCCGATTTCAGCAATACCAAATCAGGCAAAATCATCTACTATTATCATAAGGAGAATTTCATGCCCGACAGGGAATTTGAAGTTCACTTCAGCAGATAACTCTGAGGAAAATTCTAAGCTCCTACACGTCTTTCAACTTGTAAGAATAGGATCCTTCCGGCACATGGCATGACTCATCCAGTGCTTTGATGTATTGACCGCAGTTGCTGCCGATCTTATTCTCCTCCCATTCACCGATGCTGAGGATCACTTCATAACCAACGGCTTTCAGGCCATCGACTACAGGGTATTCTTTCTCTCCCCGAACAATCAGGGAATCGATGTTGTTGAGACGTGCTTTGAAAGTTGGGTTTACGGGTGTGAGCTTGACCAGGAAGATGTCCGGATCAAAATATTGTTTTAAGGTATGCGGATCCAGGATATTGTCTTTGCCAAGAGCAAAGTTGAGTGTGATCTTTTTGCCACCCTCAGAATAAAAGCGCTCGCCATAAGCAGCCATCTTCCCAAAACTCCACTTGGTAACCGGCATAAGCATATTGCGCTGTTCCACATCAGTGCTATGCACCGAAAACTGCAGCTGGAAGGACTGATCATAAAGACCTTTCTTGATCCTCAGCAATTCTTCGAAAAAGTTATCTGTACCATGTGGTGCTATGGATGAGAGGGAAGCAACGAAATTATCGATGGGATATTTGCCTGGGAACTGCTCCAGCACTTCCAATACAGCCGGATTGAAAGAGGGTTCGCCCATTCGGGCAAATTGCACCTTGAACTTGTCTGTTTCCGGCACCCCTGAAGGGAAACGGTGATTCACCAGGTAGTCGATCTGGAAGAAGATATCGGCAGCACTTAATTTCCCTTTGTAATCACCTCCTGCGTCACAAAACTTACAATCTACCGGACAACCGAAGAGTGTGGATACGATAATCACCCACTTTTTACTGATGACCATAGGAGGTTGTGTGGATTCAACAAATTCTATGAGTTTGCCATCTCCGTTCTCGGCTACAAATACCGAAGCGATCTCGTGTTCCTGTGTCTTGCTTATTACCCTCATTCTGCTTTTATCCTGTCCGTGATGGCCATGGCTGCCCGTAGCCCGTCGCCGGTAGCGACAGTTGTTTGCCTGAGCATTCCGTTCTTTACATCTCCTATAACATATAAAAGGCCGTCCTGTTTAAGCTGTTCCAGCTTATTTTTCAGTTCCTCTGAAAGACAATCCAGGTCTGCTTCCCGGCCGGTGGCAAAAATAGTATAATCGAATGAACCGACAGGCATAGAATTCTCGTGATACGATATATTCTTCTGTTTTTCAGCAATTTTCAGCAGGGAAGGCACACATTTTATCCTATCACCGCGATTAAAAATATGTACCTCATTATGTTCACACAGGCTCATGGCATAATCGAAAGCAGCATCGCCTGCACCCACAATACTGATCTTTTTATTCTTTGCACCCAATAATGGAAATACCTCTGTAAATTCGTTGTCGCAAGTAGATTTTCGGGGTCTGGTACCACTTGCAATTACCAGGATATCACAACTGATCTTTTCGTCATTCGTTTCCAGAATAAATATCCCGTTAATAAACTTCGCATTTCGTATTTCGCTTTTCTGGTATCTGACTTCAAACCTCTCGAGATGCGCCTTCAGCTTCTCAGCAAAAACGCTCCCTGATATCCCTTCCGGATAGCCCGGATAATTATCCATCCGCCAGGCATTTTTTACCAGGCCTCCAATCGTTTCTTTTTCAATTAACAATGGATCGACCCCATACCTTTTTAGCTGTACGGCACAGGCCACCCCTGCGGGTCCTCCACCAATGATGATCACTTTTTTTTCAGGCATTTTTCAGCAGATCAATAAGCGCCTGTGATTTCATGGGGCGGGTAAACATATAAGCAATGTTGAGGAAAGTGGCCAGATGGAATTCATAATTGTATGCGGCCGTGGCATCGACAGGTATCACCACTTCAAATCCTTTGATAAAGGCCGATCGGGCAGTGCTCTCTACGCAGAGGTTGGTCATTACGCCTGTAATGATCAGCTGACGGATACCGGCATCCTTTAGCTTTTGTTCCAGATCAGTCTCATAAAAGCAGTCGAACTGGCTCTTTTTCAAGAGCTCACCGCCCATGGAAGCGATCTTTTCAATTATCTCGCTTCTCGGATCATTTTCTTTGATGAGTTCATGCCATCGAACACCCATCATCCCTGCATCCTCTTTCGTGTTCACGTGACGGGATAAAATGACAGGGATCTCTTTTCCCAGGCAGGATTTCATGATCTTTAAAATGTTGGGGACTACTTCCGGACCGGAGGGTACAAAGGCATGTTCGTCGGGATGCAGAAAATATTTTTGCATGTCGACCACCAGCAGGGCTATATGCCCATGGTCGGGTTTAAACATTCTCATCCCTGAATAATACTTTACCTCCTCAATCATCTCATTGGATTCCTGTTCGATGTTTTCAGCCGTAAAGTACTTTTCTTTCATCGTATTAGCCTCTCTTGCGTAGATACAAATGTAAGGTAAAAAAATCTTAATAGTTAAGAATCTCAAATATTGAATTATTGATGTCCGGGAAAAGTTCTTGTGATTTTCTGATATTCTTGTAGACACTCACTGCAGAAACAATTAAATTATCCCTCGTGGCTTCCGCGAGCGCCATAGCTACTCAGCGGAGGCGCGGCGCTCAATAATTTGATTTCAGTGATGCGCCGCGCCCTTCTTATGTTAAAAAGCAAACATTGTCTTCTCGAAGGAGCTATGCGACTGAGAGATCTCCTTAGTTTGTTTAGCTACGATAGATTATATCGAACACTTGTGATATTGAATATCGTATATCAGATTTTTTTTGATAAATGTCTTGTATTTAAAAAAAGTATTTTTACCTTTGCAGCCGCTTTGGATGATACGTCTGAAAGAGCTGAAAATCCTAAGGATACCTGACAATTTAAGACAGATATAGGTTCCATCCCAAGAACACGGGACAAGTCTTCAAAGACCTACCCTATATCTCCTTCCCGCAGATTTTCGAAAAACAAGAATGTTAAACATCTCTATTTGAGGGGATTAAAAACAACTAATAAGTCTTAATATGCCAACAATACAGCAATTAGTTCGCAAGGGACGCAAGAAATTAACTGACAAAAGCAAATCACCTGCACTGGATTCATGTCCACAACGCAGGGGTGTTTGCGTAAGGGTTTATACTACGACCCCAAAGAAACCTAACTCAGCCATGCGTAAGGTGGCCAGGGTAAGGTTAACAAATGGAAAAGAAGTGAATGCCTACATTCCGGGCGAAGGCCACAACCTGCAGGAACACTCCATCGTGATGATCCGTGGTGGCAGGGTGAAAGACCTTCCCGGTGTTCGTTACCACATCATCAGGGGTGCACTCGATACCTCAGGTGTTGAAGGCAGGACACAACGGAGATCAAAGTATGGCACCAAGAGACCTAAGAAATAAAACATACAATTATAATATAATACAACGATGAGGAAATCAAAACCTAAGAAACGGACTATTCTTCCTGATCCCAAATACGGCGACACTCTGGTTACCAAATTTGTGAACAACATGATGTACAGCGGAAAGAAGAATATCGCATACGAGATCTTCTATGAAGCCATGGACATCGTTGCAGAAAAAACCAAGGAAGATCCTGTAGAGGTTTGGAAAAAAGGACTGGCCAACGTAACACCTGCTGTGGAAGTAAGAAGCCGCAGGATAGGTGGTGCTACCTTCCAGATTCCTTCAGAGATCAGGCCGGGCAGGAAAATGTCGATTGGTATGAAAAACCTGATCAACTTCTCCCGCAAGCGCCACGAAAAGACCATGGGCGAAAAGCTCGCAGGTGAGATCCTGGCCGCATATAAGGATGAAGGTTCAGCTTTCAAGAAAAAAGAAGATACACACCGTATGGCAGAAGCTAACAAAGCTTTCAGTCATTTCAGGTTCTAGTACAGAAAACAAGGGATGCCGGAAAATTTAACATACACGCGTAACATTGGCATTATGGCTCACATCGATGCGGGTAAAACCACAACGACGGAGCGTGTATTGTATTATACCGGTATCAATTACAAGGTTGGCGAAGTACATGAAGGTACTGCAACCATGGACTGGATGGCCCAGGAACAGGAAAGGGGCATCACCATTACCTCTGCTGCCACCACGGTATACTGGACCACCGATGCTCAGAAGTATCGTATTAATATTATTGATACTCCGGGGCATGTCGATTTTACCGTAGAGGTTGAGCGTTCACTGCGCGTACTCGATGGCGCTGTTGCACTCTTTTGTGCTGTAGGCGGTGTTGAGCCACAATCGGAGACCGTTTGGCGCCAGGCCGACAAATATGATGTGCCACGCATCAGCTTCGTAAACAAGATGGACCGCTCCGGTGCTGATTTTTACAAGGTAGTCGGACAGATCAAGGAGAAACTCGGAGCTAAGCCCGTTATCATGCAGATTCCCATCGGGGAAGAAGACGGATTCAGCGGGATTGTCGACCTGATCGAAAATAAAGCTTATAGCTGGGATGAAGAAAACTTTGGTGTGAAATACCAGGAGATAGATATCCCGGAAGAATTGAAAGAGACCGTTGATAAATACCGTACCAGGATCATAGAAGGAGCTGCTGAAGACAATGAAGCCCTTCTGGATAAATTCCTCGAATCACCGGAGAGCATTACTAAGGAAGAGCTTATCGAATCTGTAAGAAAAGCAACGCTCGAACTTAAGATCACCCCGGTATTCTGCGGATCTTCATTCAAGAACAAAGGCGTACAGAAGCTTATCGACGCCGTTTCATATTACCTCCCCTCCCCGCTCGACCTTCCACCAGTGGTAGGAGAAAATCCTTTTACCCAGAAGAACGAAGAAAGAGCCCCATCAGTAGAAGAACCATTCTCAGCCCTTGCATTTAAGATCGCCACAGACCCATTTGTTGGCCGTATCGCATATTTCAGGGTATACTCAGGAGAACTGAAATCAGGTTCAGTGGTACTCAACGTGAATACCAACAAGAAAGAAAGGATCGCGCGCATACTTCAGATGCATGCAAACAAGCGTAATCCCATAGAAAATATTTATGCAGGGGAAATTGGAGTTGCTGTCGGGTTTAAAGATATCCGCACAGGAGATTCACTGACCGACATCAAGCATCCCATCCTGCTCGAAAACATTCAATTCCCGGAACCTGTTATCAGCATGGCTGTCGAGCCTAAACTTCAGGACGACGTTGACAAGCTGAGTGCAGGACTCAGGAAACTCTCAGAAGAGGACCCAACCTTCACCATCAGGATTGATGATGAAACCGGGCAGACCATTATTAATGGTATGGGAGAACTTCACCTGGAAGTACTTACCGACAGGCTGAAGAGAGAGTTTAACATTGACTGCAACAGGGGAAAACCTCAGGTTGCATACAAAGAATCTGTCAGCAATACTGTTGTTCATCGCGAGATCTACAAAAAACAAACAGGTGGGAGAGGCAGATTTGCCGACATCACTGTTGAGATCGGCCCTGCCGAGGACGGATTCCGCGGACTTCAGTTTATTGATGGTATCACAGGTGGCGCCATCCCACGTGAATTTATCCACGCAGTAGAAAAAGGATTTAAATCAGCCATGATGAATGGAGTGATGGCAGGTTTCCAACTGGAAAACCTCAGGGTAAGGCTGATCGATGGTGGAACCCATTCTGTTGATTCAGATGCTATGTCGTTTGAAGCAGCTGCCGGGATGGCCTTCAGGGAAGCATGCAAAAAGGCAGGTCCTATTTTGCTCGAACCCATTATGCAGCTTGTAGTTACTACTCCCGACGAATATGTTGGCGAGGTGAGCAGCGACCTGAACAAGAGGAGAGGCCAGATGGAAGGAATAGCAACTATAAACCGTCTGCAGGAGATCAGGGCAAAGGCACCCCTGGCGGAGATGTTTGGTTATGTGACAACATTGCGTACACTCACATCAGGCCGCGGGAATGCAAACCTCGAGTTTTCGCATTATGCCGAGCTTCCAAAAGATATCCTGGAAGATGTATTATATAAGGTTAAAGGATACGTAGTAAATTATTAATAAGGTCTTAAAACTAGAAAAACGTGAGTCAGAGGATCAGAATTAAGTTAAAATCATACGACTACAATTTGGTTGACAAATCGGCCGAAAAGATCGTAAAAACTGTTAAATCCACTGGAGCTGTGGTAAGCGGTCCTATTCCGTTGCCAACCAACAAACAGATCTTTACTGTGAACAAGTCCACTTTTGTGAACAAGAAAGCAAGAGAGCAATTCCAGCTCTGTTCATATAAAAGACTGCTGGACATTTACAGCACCACAAGTAAAACGATTGACGCCTTAATGAAGCTGGAACTTCCCAGTGGTGTTGAGGTAGAGATTAAAGTGTGATAAAGTTTTAAAGTATAGAATAATGTCAGGAATAATTGGTAAAAAAATCGGGATGACCAGCGTCTTTAACGACGCTGGAAAAAACATACCCTGCACCGTAATCGAGGCAGGCCCGTGTGTTGTTACCCAGGTGAAAACAAAAGAAACGGATGGCTATGACGCGATCCAGCTCGCCTATGACGAAAAGAAAGATAAGCACACTACCGGTGCCCTCAAGGGACACTTTGCGAAAGCCGGTGTGAGCCCCAGGAAGATCGTCAGGGAATTCACCAGGTTTGAAACAGGTCACCAAAAGAAATATGGCGATGTGCTTACAGTCGATATCTTCGAAGAAGGAGAGTTTATCGATGTAGTCGGCTACTCAAAGGGAAAAGGTTTCCAGGGCGTTGTGAAACGTTACAATTTTAAAGGTGTGAACGATGCTACCCACGGCCAGCACAACAGGCTGCGTGCCCCGGGTTCTATCGGAGCTTCTTCTTATCCTTCCAGGGTATTTAAAGGCATGCGTATGGCAGGCCGTACCGGTGGACAGAGGACGAAACTCATAAACCTGCAGGTTGTAAAGATCGTGCCCGAGAAAAACCTGATCTTAGTTAAAGGTGCCGTGCCAGGCCCCAATGGTTCATATGTAATTGTTGAAAGATGGAGTTAGAAGTATATAAATCAAACGGACAGAAAAGTACCCGTAAGATCAAGCTGAACAAAGCGATCTTCGAGATTGAGCCTAATGACCATGCCATCTGGCTGGACACCAGGCAGATCATGGCCAATAGGCGTCAGGGTACCCATAGCAGCAAGGAAAGAAATGCCATTACTGGTAGCCGTCGTAAGCTGAAACGCCAGAAAGGTACAGGAACCGCACGTGTTGGGGATATCAAGAACCCTATCTTTCGTGGTGGTGGACGTGCATTCGGCCCTCACCCCAGAGACTACGGTTTCAAACTGAATAAAAAGGTAAAAAAACTTGCCCGTCGTTCAGCCCTTACTTATAAGGTGAAAGACAAAGAAGTTATGATCGTGGAAGATTTCAACTTTGCTGATCACAAGACTAAGAATTTTTTAGAACTGCTCAGACATTTCGAACTGACAGATCAGAAAACACTGCTGGTGCTTCCTGAAACAGATGAGAACATTCTGCTGTCATCAAGGAACATACAGAAAGCCAAAGTGATCAACGCGCACAGCCTGAACACTTACGACATTCTGCATGCCAACAAGCTGTTGATCGCCGAGAGTTCGATGAAAGAAATTGAAAAGATTTTAGCATAATCATTATATAACTAGAGCAATGGATATCATTATAAAACCGGTGATCACGGAAAAGATGACGCAGATGGGCGAAAGCCTGAACCGTTACGGTTTTATCGTGAACAGAAAAGCCAACAAACTCCAGATCAAGAAAGCCGTTGAAGACCTTTACGGCGTGGATGTGCTTTCTGTTAACACGATGACATACAGGGGTAAAACCAAATCAAGGTTTACCAAAACCGGGATCATTTCAGGTAAAACAGCATCCTACAAGAAGGCTATCATTACAGTAGCCGAAGGTGAAACAATTGATTTTTATAGCAATATTTAGATAGATGGCTTTAAAGAAATACAAACCAACGACACCAAGTCAGCGCTTCAAGATCATCAGCGCATTTGACGACATCACTGCATCCGCTCCGGAGAAGAGCCTTCTGGCTCCTATGAAAAAGAGTGGCGGTAGGAACAGTGAAGGTAAAATGACTGTCCGCTACAGAGGTGGTGGCCATAAGCAGCGTTACAGGATGATCGATTTCAAACGGGAAAAGGAAAATATCCCTGCAATCGTGAAGACAATCGAATATGATCCTAACCGTACTGCCAGGATCGCCCTGCTGTATTACAAGGATGGTGAAAAGAAGTACATCATTGCACCTCACGGGCTGGAAGTAGGCCAGGAAGTGCTTTCAGGTAAAGGCGTCGCCCCTAACATCGGGAACACGATGTACCTGAGTGAAATCCCCTTTGGGACCATCATTCACAACATTGAGCTGAGGCCTGGACAGGGTGCTAAACTCGCGCGCAGCGCCGGTTCATATGCACAGTTTATGACCCGTGAAGGAAAATTTGCAGTGATCAAGTTGCCTTCAGGTGAAACCAGGATGATTCTCCAGACATGCCGTGCAACGATTGGAATGGTTTCCAATGTCGATCACCAGCTGGAAAAATCAGGTAAAGCCGGTCGTTCACGTTGGCTCGGACGCCGTCCAAGAACACGTGGTGTAGCCATGAACCCTGTCGATCACCCAATGGGTGGTGGTGAAGGAAGAGCTTCTGGTGGACACCCGAGGTCAAGGAAAGGATTGCCCGCGAAAGGTTATAAAACCAGGTCGAAGAAGAAGGCATCCAACAAGTATATCATTGAAAGACGTAAAAAATAATTAATATCATCACGCCATGAGTCGTTCGTTGAAAAAAGGACCCTATATACATTTTAAACTGGAAAAGAAAGTTCTGGACCAGTCAGAGAGCAAAAAGAAGACAGTGATCAAAACCTGGTCAAGGGCATCTATGATCTCTCCCGACTTTGTTGGGCTCACTATTGCAGTCCATAACGGAAACAAATTCATTCCGGTTTACATTACTGAAAACATGGTTGGACACAAGCTCGGTGAGTTCGCTCCAACGCGTCAGTTCAGGGGTCATGCCGGAAATAAGGATAAAGGCAGAAGATAATTAGGAAATATTAAAGAATAGCATAATGGGAGCAAGAAAAAGAGATCGTGCTGAGCAATTAAAGGAAACCAGGAAAAGTCAATACTTTGCCAGGTTGAATAATTGCCCTACTTCTCCAAGGAAAATGAGGCTGGTAGCCGACCTGGTCAGGGGAATGGATGTGATGTCCGCACTCAGCGTACTGGAACATTCACCCAAAGAAGCCGCTATCAGGGTACATAAACTGTTACGTTCGGCCATTGCCAACTGGCAAGCCAAGAACGACGGTGTCAGGATCGAAGAAAGCAATCTGTATGTCAAAGAGATTCACGTTGACAGTGCCAGAATGCTGAAAAGGATTCGTCCCGCCCCCCAGGGCAGGGCCCACAGGATCAGGAAGCGTTCAAATCACGTGACCCTGTATGTCGACAGCAAAACAGAATTGGTTGAAAACTAGAAAATAATACAACAGATAAATAATGGGACAGAAAACTAATCCAATAGGACTTCGCTTAGGGATCATCAAAGGATGGGATTCCAACTGGTACGGTGGCAAGAACTTCGGTGACAAACTGCTCGAGGATTACAAGATCCGTCAGTACCTCACTGTCCGTTTGGCAAAGGCCGGAATTTCCAAGATCATCATTGAGCGTACGCTCAAGCTTGTTACCGTGACCATTTTCACTGCACGCCCCGGTATCATCATCGGTAAAGGCGGTTCCGAAGTGGATAAGCTGAAGGAAGAATTGAAAAAGTTGACCAAGAAAGAGATCCAGATCAATATCTCAGAGATCAAGCGTCCGGAAATGGATGCCAACATCGTTGCCAATTCCATCGCGAAGCAAATCGAAGGAAGGATCTCATTTCGTCGTGCCATCAAAACCTCTATTGCTTCTACTATGCGTATTGGTGCTGAGGGTATCAAGGTAGTGATTTCAGGTAGGCTCGGTGGCGCTGAAATGGCCCGTAGCGAGCAGTATAAAGATGGTCGTATCCCACTGCACACTTTACGTGCCGATATCGACTATGCCAAGATCGAAGCCCATACCACTTATGGCAGGATCGGCATCAAAGTCTGGATCTGTAAAGGTGAGATCTATGGTAAGCCGGAACTGGTACCGTCACTGAGTGATGCACAAAGAAAGCAGCCTCCAAGGAAAGCAGGCGGCCGCCCAGGTGGAAGAAGAAGATAAGAATCGTATAATATTAAAAACATAAATAAATGTTACAGCCAAAGAAAACCAAGTTTAGAAAGCAGCAAAAAGGCCGCATGAAGGGGAATGCCCAGCGTGGTAACCAGCTTGCTTTTGGCTCATTCGGCATCAAATCAATGGATGAAGTTTGGATTACCGGGCGTCAGATTGAAGCTGCACGTCAGGCTGTTACACGTCATATGAAACGTGAAGGACAGATCTGGATCATGGTTTTTCCAGATAAACCGGTAACCAAGAAACCTGCGGAAGTACGTATGGGTAAGGGAAAAGGTGCACCTGAATATTTCGTTGCCAGGGTAAGCCCAGGCAGGATGCTTTTCGAAGCTGAAGGAGTACCACTGGAAGTTGCCAAGGAAGCTCTCCGTCTGGCAGCACAGAAGCTCCCGGTAAAATGCAAATTTGTAGTTAGAAGAGATTACGTTGAATAGTAAACGACCACAATAATGGAACAGGTAGTTATAAAAGAATTGGGAACAGTAGAACTGATCGAAAGATTAGAAGAAGAGAAAAAACAGCTGGTGAAGCTCAAGCTGAACCATGCCGTCTCTCCACTGGAAAACCCTAACAAGCTTAAGGTTTACAAGAAAGCCATCGCCAGGATGGAAACCGAGTTGAGAAGAAGAAAAATAGAAGAAGACAATAATAAATAGTAAGATGGAAAGAAATCTTAGAAAAGAAAGAGTCGGGCTTATTGTCAGCAACAAGATGGACAAATCCATCGTGGTGCAGGTCACCCGTAATGTAAAACATCCCATCTACGGGAAGTTCGTGAAGAAAAGCACGAAGTTCGTAGCCCATGACGAAAAAAACGAATGCAATATCGGAGATACTGTGCGGATCATGGAAACCAGGCCCATCAGCAAGAATAAATGCTGGAGGTTAGTAGAAATCGTTGAAAGAGCTAAGTAAAGATGATACAACAAGAATCAAGACTGTCAGTAGCTGACAACAGTGGTGCAAAAGAAGTGCTCTGTATCCGCGTCCTTGGTGGAACTAAAAGGAGGTATGCCTCCATTGGTGACCAGATCGTGGTAACCGTTAAGAATGCACTCCCTTCCGGAAACGTTAAGAAAGGGACTGTGATCAGAGCAGTTGTGGTCAGGACTAGAAAAGAAATCAGGCGCCAGGATGGGTCTTATATTCGTTTTGACGACAACGCATGTGTGCTATTGAACGCCACAGGTGAAATGATGGGTACCCGTATTTTTGGCCCTGTAGCCAGGGAATTAAGGGATAAAAAATTCATGAAAATCGTTTCACTGGCACCTGAAGTACTTTAACAGAGAAAAATACCAGAATCATGGCAACGAAGATACATATCAAGAAAGGCGACACCGTGATGGTTATCACCGGCGAGTCGAAAGGCATGCAAGGCAGGGTCCTTAAAATTAATCCTAAAACCTACAAAGCTATTGTGGAAGGTGCGAATGAAGTTAGCAAACACACCAAGCCAAACGCCGACAATCCTAAAGGCGGGATCATCAAGAAAGAAGCCTTTATTCATATTTCCAACCTTAAAGTGGTCGACGGAAAAGGAAACGCCACCAGAATTGGAAGGAAAATAGATGAAAAGACCAACAAAACCGTCAGGGTTTCCAAAAAATCAGGGGAGGTCATTAAGTAATGAAATATACACCAAGACTTAAAACCCAGTATTTCGAAGAGATCGTACCTGCTTTAACTAAGCAATTCGAATACAAAAACCGTATGGAAGTACCTAAGATCCAGAAGATTTCTGTGAACCAGGGGCTTGGACAGGCTATTGTAGACAAGAAACTCATCGATACCGGTATAGAAGAAATGACTATGATCACCGGCCAGAAGGCCGTTTCTACCAAGTCAAAGAAAGATATCTCAAACTTTAAGCTGCGTAAAGGCATGCCCATCGGAGTAAGGGTGACCCTGCGCGGCGATAAGATGTACGAATTCCTCGACAGGCTGGTGGCAGTTGCCATCCCCAGGATCAGGGACTTCAGGGGTATCAACGACAAAGGCTTCGATGGAAGAGGTAATTATACTTTCGGTATTCCGGAACAAATTATCTTTCCAGAGATCGATATGGACAAGGTCAGTCTTATCAATGGTATGGATATTACCATCGTGACCTCAGCCAGTAACGATAAAGAGGCCATTGCCTTATTAAAAGAATTTGGATTACCGTTTAAAAATCAAAACAGTTAGACTATGGCTAAAGAATCAATGAAAGCCCGCGAAGTGAAAAGGGCAAAGCTCGTAGAAAAATATGCAAAAAAAAGAGCTGAGCTGATTGCAAATGGCGACTATGCCGGACTGCAAAAGCTTCCGAAGAATGCATCACCGGTACGTATGCACAACCGTTGCAGCCTGACCGGCAGACCAAAAGGATATATGCGTCAATTCGGAGTTTCACGTATCAACTTCAGGGAAATGGCACTCCAGGGTTTGATCCCGGGGATTAAAAAAGCTAGCTGGTAATTAATAAAGAATACTGAAATGACAGATCCAATTGCAGATTATTTAACCAGACTCAGAAATGCAGTCTTGGCAAAACACAGGATAGTAGAGATCCCGGCCTCCAATATCAAGAAAGACATCACTAAGATATTGCACGAAAAAGGATACATCCTGAACTATAAATTCGAAGACGCTGAAGGTAATGGACAAGGTATGATCAAGATAGCATTGAAATACCATCCTGTTACTAAACAACCAGCCATCAACAAGCTGGACCGGATATCAAAACCGGGTCTTCGTAAGTATGTAAGGGCTGACAGCCTCCCAAGAGTACTGAATGGGCTGGGAATCGCCATTCTTTCCACTTCTCAAGGTGTGATGACCGATAAGGAAGCCAGGAATGAAGAAGTAGGCGGTGAAGTTTTATGTTTCGTAAGTTAATACAGGAGTAAAAGATATGTCACGTATAGGAAAATTACCTGTCAGCGTACCGGAAGGTGTTGAGATCAACATCGCCGACGATAATGTAGTAACCGTGAAAGGTAAACTCGGTGAACTGCAACAGCAGTTCAATAAAGAAATGGTTCTGAAAGTTGAAGATGGTACACTTACCGTTGAAAGACCTAGCGAATCGAAAGTACACCGGGCACAGCATGGACTGACAAGGTCGCTGGTAAATAATATGGTTATTGGTGTTTCCGAAGGGTACACCATCATACAGGAACTTGTAGGTGTAGGTTATAAAGCCATTGCCAACGGTCAGGTTCTTGAACTGGCATTGGGATATTCACACAGTATCTTTCTGGAACTTCCTCAGATAGTTTCCGTGGAAACAGTTACTGAAAGAGGAAAGAATCCAACCATTACGCTTAAGTCTGTTGACAAACAGCTTATCGGACAGGTTGCTGCCAAGATCAGATCATTCCGTAAACCCGAGCCATATAAGGGTAAAGGAATACTGTATCAAGGTGAACAGATCAGAAGGAAAGCAGGTAAAGCAGCTGCAGAATAAACAGAAGCTAAGAATATATAAAATCCTGATAGGATGAAAAAGATAAAAGACAGGAAACAATACAGAAGGTACAGGATCAAGATGCGGATCAGGAATTCCATCTCTCCCGGTACAGCACAAACACCGAGGCTGACCATTTTCAGGAGCAATAAAGGAATTTACGCACAATTGGTCGACGATACAGAAGGGAAAACCCTTGCTTCAGCATCATCCCGCGAAAAGGGGATCGTTGACAAGAAAGTTCCTAAGCTCGAACAGGCTAAGCTGGTTGGACAACTGATCGCTGAAAAAGCGAAAGAAGCAGGCATCGAACAGGCGATTTTCGACAGGAATGGTTATCTGTATCATGGAAGAATTAAATCATTGGCAGAAGCTGCCAGAAAAGGCGGACTTAAATTTTAATGTATTATGTCAAACGTTAATGTTAAAAGAGTAAAATCAAGCGAGATAGAGTTTAAAGACAGGCTCGTAAGCATACAGCGTGTTACCAAGGTAACCAAGGGTGGTAGGACTTTCAGTTTCTCTGCCATTGTGGTTGTTGGAAATGAAAACGGCGTTGTTGGACATGGTCTCGGGAAGGCAAAAGAGGTTACCTCTGCCATTGCTAAAGGTATTGATGATGCCAAGAAGAACCTGGTGAAAGTGCCAGTACTGAAAGGTACCATCCCCCACGAACAGACAGGAAAATATAGTGGTGCTGAGGTATTTATAAAGCCTGCTGCCCCCGGTACCGGAGTTATTGCGGGTGGTGCGATGCGTGCCGTACTCGAAAGTGTTGGTATCAAGGATGTACTCGCGAAGTCGAAAGGTTCATCCAACCCTCACTCTGTAGTAAAGGCTACCCTCGATGCACTTGTAAAGCTCAGGGATGCACATACCATTGCAGAACTCAGGGGAATCGATGTTGACAAAGTGTTCAACGGCTAGTAATAATTTCTGAAAAGCGATAGCACGATGAAAAAACTCAAGATAAAACAGGTAAGAAGCGGCATTGGAAGGCCAGAACGCCAGAAAAGGACACTCGAAGCACTTGGATTCAAAAGAATGAACCAGACTATCGAGGTGGAGGTATCTCCTCAGGTCCAGGGAATGATTGACGCAGTCAGTCATCTCATAGAAATTGTAGACGATAAAAAATAACAGCATAAACAGATAAAACATGGATTTAAGTAATCTTAAACCGGCCAAAGGTTCAACCAAGAACAGAAAGCGTATTGCCCGCGGTCAGGGCTCTGGAAAAGGCGGCACGGCCACACGTGGCCATAAAGGTGCAAAGTCCAGGTCAGGATACAAGCGCAAAGCAGGATTCGAAGGTGGACAGATGCCATTGTACAGGCGTGTCCCTAAATCCGGATTCAAAAATATCAACAGGGTTGAATATCATGGAATCAACCTCGACACTTTGCAGAAGCTTGCTGAAGCCAAGAAGCTTAGCAGCATTGACCAGCAGGTGCTCGTGGAAAACGGACTGGCCTCCAAGAAGGATCTGATCAAGATTCTCGGACGTGGCGAACTCAGCATGAAGCTTGAAGTAACAGCCCATGCATTTTCTGAAAAAGCAATCAGCGCAATAGAAGCCAAAGGTGGCGTTGCCGTAAAACTTTAACTTTAATGAAAAGGTTAATACAGACCATAAGAAACATTTATAAGATTGAGGAACTCAGGAACCGTATCCTTTATACTATCGGTATCGTCCTGATCTATCGTCTGGGCTCTTATGTTGTGCTGCCAGGCGTGAACCCCTCTGAGCTTGCCGGCATGGAGGCCCAATCAAGTGGTGGCCTCATGGGACTGCTGAACATGTTCTCCGGAGGTTCATTCTCTCGTGCATCGATCTTCGCCCTCGGGATCATGCCTTACATTTCTGCATCTATTGTGGTGCAGTTGCTGGGCATGGCCCTTCCTTACTTCCAGAAGTTACAGAAAGAAGGTGAAAGCGGAAGGAAGAAGATCAACCAGATCACCCGTTACCTCACTATTCTTATCACAGGTTTCCAGGCACAGGCATATATTGCCAACCTGGTTAGCCAGCTGCGCAGCCCCGATGGGTCCATCACAGCGATCATGCCATTTGAAGGAACGACAGTGTCGCCCTTCTTCTGGGTGTCGTCAACGGTGATCCTGATCTCAGGGACTATGTTCGTGATGTGGCTCGGTGAAAAGATCACCGACAAGGGTATTGGGAACGGTATCTCACTGATCATTATGATCGGTATTATTGCCCGTTTGCCATTTGCACTGGTGGGTGAATTTATTTCACGCCTCGAAGAACAGGGCGGTGGACTGGTATACTTCATCCTGGAGATCGGAATACTCGTATTCGTGATCCTGTTGACGATCCTGCTTGTTCAGGGTACCCGAAGGATACCGGTACAATATGCTAAACGTATCGTAGGTAACAAACAATACGGTGGTGTACGTCAGTACATCCCGCTGAAAGTAAATGCTGCCGGTGTAATGCCAATCATCTTTGCACAGGCGATCATGTTCCTGCCACTCACCGTGGCCGGTTTCACCAGCTCCGACATTTCCGGATTTGTATCTGCATTCTCGAATATCAACGGATTCTGGTACAACATGGTGTTCTTCTTCATGATCCTGCTGTTTACCTACTTCTATACAGCCATTACGATTAACCCGAACCAGATGGCTGAAGACATGAAAAAGAATGGTGGGTTTATCCCTGGTGTTAAGCCGGGGCGTAAAACCGCAGAATTTATAGATAACGTAATGTCGAAGATCACCCTGCCGGGATCAATCTTCCTCGGATTGGTGGCCATCATGCCCGCCCTGGTTGTACAGATCGGCGTGAACCAGCAGTTCGCGCAATTCTACGGAGGAACATCATTGCTCATCCTCGTGGGTGTTGTACTCGATACGCTGCAGCAGATCGAGAGCCACTTGCTGATGAGGCATTACGACGGGCTGACAAAATCAGGCCGGATCAAGGGAAGGTCTTCAATGAATATGTAGTACTATAATAACGGTTGATGATACATATTAAGACTGAAGAAGAAATTGAATTGTTAAGAGAGAGTTCTTTACTTGTTGGTAAAACACTTGCTGAGGTTGCGAAACGCATCCAGCCCGGCCTTGAGACCCTTGTTCTTGATAAGCTTGCTGAAGAGTTTATAAGAGACCATGGGGCAGAACCCGGGTTCAAAGGATATAACGGTTTTCCCTATACCCTTTGCATATCAGTAAATGATCAGGTGGTGCACGGTTTTCCCGGGCTTAAACCTTTACTGGATGGTGATATTGTTTCGATCGACTGCGGTGTTTTAAAAAACGGTTTCTACGGTGATTCCGCCTATACTTTTGCCGTTGGTGAAGTAGATGAAGAGGTCTTGCTGCTGATGGAAAAGACAAAAGAGTCCTTATATAAAGCCATTGAAGTAGCAGTAGAAGGCAAACGTGTCGGCGATATTGGCCATGCTGTACAGAACCATGTTGAACAATACGGTTACTCCGTGGTGAGGGATCTTGTTGGACATGGACTCGGAAGACAGCTCCACGAAAAGCCTGAAGTTCCGAACTACGGTAAACGCGGTTCAGGGATCAAGCTGAAGGAAGGCATGGTGCTGGCCATAGAACCGATGGTAAACCTGGGTACGAGGCATGTGATACAACTCGCTGACGGATGGACAATAAGAACAGCCGACAAAAAACCATCAGCGCATTTTGAACATGATGTAGCGGTGCGGAAAGGAAAAGCCGAGGTGTTATCAACATTTGAATATATTGAAGAAGTGATTAACTCAAAATAATATTATGGCAAAACAACCATCCATAGAACAAGATGGCACTGTCATCGAATCGTTAGGCAATGCCATGTTCAGGGTTGAACTGGAAAATGGTCATGTGATCATCGCTCATATTTCAGGCAAGATGCGCATGCATTATATTAAAATTTTACCGGGTGACAGGGTAAAACTGGAAATGTCGCCCTACGATTTGACAAAAGGAAGAATTACGTTCAGATATAAATAGAAAGCATTAAAAAATGAAAACCAGAGCATCAGTAAAAAAACGGTCGCCTGAATGTAAGATCGTTAGACGGAAGGGACGCTTGTATGTGATTAACAAGAAGAACCCAAAATTCAAACAAAAACAAGGATAATAATAACACTATAATCCATCAAATATGGCTAGGATAGCAGGTGTAGATATACCAGACAACAAAAGGGGTGAGATTAGCCTCACCTACATTTACGGCATAGGCAGAAGCAATGCTCAAAAGATCCTGAAAGACGCAGGCATCTCCGGAGACAAGAAAGTCGAGGATTGGGATGACGATGAACAGAACAAGATTCGTACTATCATCAACGAAAGGTTCAAGGTAGAAGGTTCGCTGAGGTCAGAGACCCAGATGAATATCAAGCGCCTCATGGACATTGGTACGTATCGCGGGATCCGTCATCGTATTGGCCTTCCGCTCCGCGGACAGAGCACCAAAAATAATGCCCGTACACGTAAAGGACGTAAGAAAACAGTTGCCAACAAGAAAGTGGCACCGAAAGGTTAATATAAAATAGAAAACAGAATTATTCTGCTGAAATAAAGAAAAACTATGGCTAAATCAACCAGAGGTTCGAAGAAGCGGGTGGTCAAGGTTGAACCCACAGGGAAGGCATACATCAGTGCTTCATTCAACAACATTATCATCTCCCTGACCAATAATGCCGGACAGGTAATTTCCTGGTCATCATCGGGAAAGATGGGATTCAGGGGTTCAAAAAAGAACACACCTTATGCTGCACAACTAGCAGCCGAGGACTGTGCCAAGGTCGCTTATGATGCCGGCCTTCGTAAAGTAAAAGTAAACGTAAAAGGACCGGGTGCGGGCAGAGAATCTGCTATACGTACCCTCCATTCAATGGGTATCGAGGTAACCGAGATCAAGGATGTTACCCCACTGCCACATAATGGATGCAGGCCTCCGAAAAGAAGAAGAGTATAATTATTTAACACAATAAGAGAATATTATGGCCAGGTACAGAGGACCAAAATCAAAGATTGCCAGGAAATTCAAAGATCCGATCTTTGGACCAGACAAAGCCCTTGACAGGAAACCATATCCCCCGGGACAACATGGAAATAACAGGAGGAGAAGGAAAGAATCAGAATATGGTATCCAGCTCCAGGAAAAGCAGAAAGCGAAATATACCTATGGTATCCTCGAGAAACAATTTAGGAATACTTTCAAGAAAGCTACCAAAAAAGGTGGGGTCACAGGTGAGATCCTTCTTCAACTTATCGAAGCCAGGCTCGACAATGTTGTTTACAGGTTGGGCATCTCCCCTACCCGTAGAGGAGCCAGGCAGCTGGTCGGACACAGGCATATTCTTGTGAATGGCACCATCACTAACATCGCCTCATTCGAATTGAAACCGGGTGATGTGGTTAGTGTCAGAGAAAAGTCAAAATCATTGGAAGCAGTTACCGAATCACTTTCAGGTCGCAGCAACAGCTATGGATGGCTGGAATGGGATGATGAAAGAATGGAAGGTAAATTCATTAATTTCCCTACGAGAGAAGAAATCCCGGAAAATATCAGGGAACAACTTATCGTGGAACTTTACTCCAAGTAAGTAAGCAGGATAGCCCACATTAGTGATTATTTAATATACAGCATATTATGGCAATATTAGCATTTCAAAAACCAGACAAGGTGATCATGATAGAAGCTGATGAATTCAGAGGAAGCTTTGAATTTCGTCCGCTGGAACCGGGCTTTGGTGTAACCATTGGGAACGCACTGCGCAGGATCCTCTTATCATCCCTTGAAGGATACTCCATTACATCCATGAGGATAGATGGCGTAGTCCAGGAATTTTCCACCATCCGCGGTGTGGTTGAAGATGTTTCTCAGATCATCCTGAACCTTAAAAAAATCAGGTTCAAGAAGCAGATCGATACCGAGAACAACGAAAAAATTCATATCGTTATTGGTGACCAGGAGGTGTTTAAAGCCGGTGATATCAATAAATTCTTATCGGTATTCCAGGTGCTGAACCCGGAAGAGGTGATCTGCCATATGGACAGCAGCGTGAAGCTTTCTATGGAACTCACCATCAACAAAGGCAGGGGTTATGTTCCGGCTGAAGAGAACAAATCCATAAATGATACTGTTGACACCATTGCAATCGACTCAATCCACACTCCCATTAAAAATGTGAAATATCACGTTGAAAACTGGAGGGTTGAACAAAAGACTGACTACGAAAAGCTGGTCCTGGAGATTGAAACCGACGGTTCTATTACCCCGAAAGAAGCATTGAAAGAAGCTGCAACGATCCTGATCCATCACTTTATGTTGTTCTCAGATGAGAAGATCACACTGGATTCAGAAGAAAAAGCGGTGACAGAAGAATTTGATGAAAATTCATTACATATTCGCCAGTTACTGAAAACCAAGCTGATCGACATGGACCTCTCAGTGAGAGCCCTCAACTGCCTCAAGGCAGCCGACGTTGAATCACTTGGTGACCTTGTAACATTTAACAAGAACGACCTGCTTAAATTCAGGAACTTTGGAAAGAAATCGCTGACCGAACTCGAAGAGCTGGTCAAATCTAAAGGACTTGAATTTGGCATGAACATTTCGAAATACAAATTAGATAAGGAATAATTGAAATGAGACACGGTAAAAAATTCAATCATTTAAGCAGGACGAGTGCTCACAGGAAAGCAATGCTCGCCAATATGGCAAGTTCGCTTATCATTCATAAACGTATCAAGACTACTGTTGCCAAAGCGAAGGCTTTGAGAACATATATTGAACCCCTCATCACCAAGTCGAAAACCGATTCTACACACTCCAGAAGGGTTGTTTTCAGCTACCTCAATGACAAGGTAGCCGTAACAGAACTTTTCAGGGAAGTGTCAGTGAAGGTGGCCGACCGCCCGGGTGGTTACACACGTATCATTAAGATCGGTGCAAGGCTGGGTGATAATGCGGAGATGGCTATGATAGAGCTGGTTGACTATAACGAAAACCTGCTCGACGCAAAAGCTAAAGGGCCTAAGAAAACACGTAGGAGAAGAAGCGGTGCCAAGAAGGAAGAAGGCGATACTATCGTTGCAGAACAGGCTGTTGAAACTGCTGATGAAGTAGTGGAAGAAGCTGCAGTCGCCGAAGATGAAGTGAAAGAAGAACCTAAAGCTGAAGAGCCTAAGGAAGAACCTGCCGCTGAGGTGAAGGAAGAACCCAAAGCTGAAGAGCCTAAGGAAGAACCTGCCGCTGAGGTGAAGGAAGAACCTAAAG
>JAOZTN010000001.1:34636-77765 GCA_029942245.1 Bacteroidales bacterium
AAAGCTGAAGAGCCTAAGGAAGAACCTGCCGCTGAGGTGAAGGAAGAACCTAAAGATGAAGAGCCTAAGGAAGAACCCAAAGACGAAGAAAAGAAAGACAAGAAGGAATAGAATCCTTCATATAAAGGCTTAAAAGGATAGGGTTTTGGTTAGCTTTATCCTTTTTTTATCTCAAGAAATTATAAACCTGAAAATATTTAGTTATGAGTGCAATTATTGCCAATATCCACGCACGACAGATCCTTGATTCACGTGGGAATCCTACCATCGAGGTAGATGTATACACCAATACGGGCATAGTGGGGCGCGCAGCTGTTCCATCAGGTGCTTCCACCGGTATTCACGAAGCAGTAGAGCTTCGCGATAATGACGAAGGCACTTACATGGGTAAAGGTGTACTAAAAGCAGTTGAAAACGTAAACAATATTCTGTCAGAAGAACTGCAGGGGTATTATGTGACCGACCAGCGGGATATCGATCAGCGAATGATTGAAATCGACGGCACTTCAAACAAAGAAAAACTGGGTGCCAATGCTATGCTAGGCGTTTCACTTGCCGTTGCCCATGCTGCTGCCCAGGATACAGGTCAGTTCCTGTTCCGCTATATTGGCGGACCGAATGCACATGTACTGCCCGTACCCATGATGAATATCCTGAATGGAGGTTCTCATGCAGACAACAGCATTGACTTCCAGGAATTTATGATCATGCCCGTTGGTGCTGAAACATTTAGCGATGCCATAAGGATGGGAGCAGAAGTTTTCCATAACCTGAAGGCCGTACTGAAAAAGGCCGGACATTCTACCAACGTTGGTGATGAAGGCGGTTTCGCACCCAACCTTTCCTCCAACGAGGAAGCCGTTAAGGTTGTTCTTGAAGCCATTGATAAAGCAGGCTACAAAGCCGGTGAAGACATATTCCTTGCACTCGATCCTGCATCATCAGAATACTATATCCCGGAAGAGAATGTGTATCACCTTAAATGGTCGACCGGCGACAAGCTTACACCTGCTGAGATGGTTGATTTTTGGGCTGACTGGGCTAAGAAATATCCCATCATCTCCATCGAAGATGGCATGGCCGAAGACGATTGGGACGGCTGGAAACTCCAGACAGAGAAGATGGGCGACAAGGTTCAACTGGTCGGTGATGACCTTTTTGTTACCAACACCAACCGACTGAAAAAAGGGATCGATATGGGCATAGCCAACTCCATCCTGATCAAAGTAAACCAAATTGGTACACTCACAGAAACCATCGACGCGGTGGATATGGCCAGCAAGAGCTCATATACATCTGTGATCAGCCACCGTTCAGGTGAAACAGAAGATACAACCATTGCCGACCTGGCTGTAGCACTGAACACCGGTCTCATTAAGACCGGTTCCGCCAGCCGCTCCGACAGAATCGCCAAGTACAACCAGCTGCTCAGGATCGAAGAGATCCTTGGTGATGCCGGGACATATCTTGGGAAAGATTTTAAATTCCTTTAGGAAATAAGAATGAATAGAGAAGGCCGCTCCGGGAGCGGCCTTTTTTTATGCTATATCGTGAAGGTATAAGACCAGGTTATCCGATCTCTCTAAACCCAGTTTTTTTCGCATACGGCTGCGGGCAGTTTCAAGTGCCCTGACCGACTGCTTGGTAATCTCCGATATTTCTTTTGACGACATGTCGAGCCTCAGGAAGGTACAAAGCTTTACTTCATTCGGGGTGAGGTCAGAATGGAGTGCAAGCAGTTTTTCCCTGAACCTGTCATGTTCTTCCTCAAAGCGTACCTCAAACTCCTTCCACTCCTGCCCCTGGATGAGATTCTTCAACCTTGAGATTGCCGCCAGAATATTGTCGCTGTATTCATTCTGGGTAGCTTTGTTGATCTTCCGCAAGTCTTCAATGATGGTATTCCCTAATTCGGTTCGGCGGGTGATAAAAAGCGCATTTTCTGTCATGACCTTCTTCTTGAAATCCAATTCCGACTCCAGCGCATCCCTGGTTTGTTTCAAATCGAGGTGGGTGCGAATCCTAACCAGAAGCTCCTTCTCACTGAAGGGCTTGGTCACATAATCCACCCCTCCTATCTCAAAACCTTTTAAGATGCTGTCCTGGTCAGTCCTGGCCGTCAGGAAGATCACAGGGATCTCCCTTGTAAGTTCCATGCTTTTCAATACTTCACACACCTCAAAACCATCCATTCCAGGCATCATCACATCCAGGAGGATGAGGTCGAAGAATACCTTCTTGCATAACTCGATGGCATGTTTACCACTCTGGGCATAAGATACAGAGTATCCGTGATCATCCAAAATACTTACCATTAAACGGATATTGGATGGTATATCATCTACGATCAATATGTTAGCAGAATCCTTAAGCATATTATTTCTGTTGATTAATGATTTCTTTCATTTTATTGAGGTATTCAGGAAAAGCCACCAGGCTGGAATCGATCTTTTCAATATCGTAATTGTCGCAATATATGATCAGCTTATCTCCATAATCTACCAGAAGTTTGATGTCGAGTTCCATTCCAATGCCATGTATGGCTTCAGCAAATGTACGTATAGAGTTGAACTCCTTCAGATCATTGGCCTGTTGCCACAGATGCAGGAAGTGCTGTTCGATCCTGTCAACAGCCTGTGCCAGGGATTGCAGGTATTTCTCTTCACTCTCCTCATTATCATAAGGAAGATCAGCCTTCGCCTGGCTTCCCGGCTCCTTCAATGCAAGTAATTCACGTATTTTATCATACAGCTCTTCAATGTGGAAAGGCTTGATCAGAAAATCATCAAAGCCCGAATTGCTGATCCGCTCTATATCTTCCTTCATAGCCAGGGCTGTCAAGGCAAGGATGGGCACTCCGGCAGTTTGAGGGTTGGCCCTCAGTCTAACAACAGCTTCATATCCATCCATCACCGGCATCATGATATCGAGAAGAATTATGCTGGGCTCGAACCCGGGGGCAAGTTCCACAGCTTCTGCACCATTTACTGCTTCCTTTACCGTAACGCCGCAATCTATCAGGTTTTCTTTTACGAACCTCCTGTTGATCTCAGAATCGTCGACAAGTAGAATACGCCTGCCCGAAAACAAAGCATGTGGATCCTCAGGTTTCTCTTCTATATTCAGCATCCGGTCAGCTATGTCAACATCCTTCAGGACAACAGAAAAAGATGATCCGCTGCCGGGAGCACTTTCCAATGAAATGCTTCCTTTCATCATTTCTACAAGGCGCCGGGTAATCGAAAGGCCCAGACCGGTTCCTTCAAGTGAGACTTCGGTAGTGTTTTCAAGTTGAACAAAGGAATCAAAGATTGCTTCATGCGACTCCTCAGGAATGCCAACCCCACTATCCTCTACTTTTATAAGCAAGTCCATTTTATCGTCCTTCTTTTCTCTATCGAGCAGCTGAACGATGAGCCGGATGTAGCCTTTCTGTGTGAACTTTACCGCATTACCAATAAGGTTGAATAACACCTGCCTTATCCTGATCTTATCGAGCATTAGAAGTTCAGGCACATTATCCTGCACATCCACTATAAAGTCAAGGTTTTTCTTGGCAACTTTAACTGCAAACACCTGTGATATCTCGGTGATTACCGTCCTTAGTTCAACAGCTTCCAGGCTGATATCAAGACGTCCTGCCTCAATCTTCGAAAGGTCGAGTATATCATTGATCAACATCAGCAAGCTATCGCCGGCAGATCTGATCGATCCGGCATATTCTTTTAACCTGGGCTCCGCGATATGGCTGGTAAGCATCTCGGAAAATCCAATGATCGAGTTCAGTGGGGTCCGGATCTCATGGGAAATATTCGAAATAAATTCACTTTTAATCTTGTTTGCCTGCTCAGCCTTATCCTTCGCTTCCTTCAGGTTCTTCTCATTCTGTTTCCTTTCGGTAATGTCCCGGGCAAAAGCACAATTATATTCCGTGCCATCAAATTCCAGGTAGTTCACCATCAGCTCTACAGGATATTCCCTTCCGTCCTTGGTACGATGAATTGATTCTATGGAGAAATTCTTTCTTTCCCGCACTTCCTTCCAGTGTTTCGCCCAACTTGTTTCAGGGAACATCGGGTCGATCTCATAGACCTTCATCTTGAGCAATTCCTCCTTTGTATAGCCGAGTGCCTTGCATGCAGCATCATTCACATAACAGAAACGGGCATCTTTCCCCATCCAGAAGGCCGAATCGGCACTTTGATCGACAGAAAACTGTGTCAGTTTCAGTGCCTCTGTATCCTTCTTCATCCTGGTAACATCACGGATGATCACCAATACTTCTTCAGAACCGATGGGGATATAGCGTGCTTCAAAATAATTAATATTTTCACCTTCGGCAAAGGAATATTCATCGATCACGATCTCATTTGTTTCCAGGGCCTGCCTGATCCTGTCAACTCCACTCTTGCGCATTTGTTCGGGCAATGGAACATCGGAGAGCATTTTGCCCATGAAGGATTCCGGGATCAGGGCTAGTATATCAGGCGAGTTGGCGTGATAATCGATAAACCTTCCCTCTTTGTCAAACCTGAACATGATATCCGGCAAAGCTGTAAGCATGACCTCATACCTGTTTAACACCTCCTGCAGTTGCTTTTCAATTTTCCTGGATTTTGTCAGGTCAAAGGCTACAGCCCTCACGCCAACTACAACATCATTTGAGTAAATGGGGTAAGAGTACAGCAAAACCGGAAACGTATTGCCATTCTTCATGACGCCTGTATACTCCTCACCCTCCATAGGCTGTCCTTCAAAAAGTTTGGCAAAGCGATGCTTTACGGTATCAAGATCATCAGGATGAACAACATCAAATACCGGGATACCCTTTTCAAGGTCTTCAGGAGTATAACCCATCATTTCCAGGCCAAAGGAGTTGCAACGAATGATCATTCCCTCATTATTGTATTCAAATATTCCAAGGGGGATCAGCTCAATGAGCTCCCAATATTTCTTTTCACTGTCTTGAAAGGCGTTCTCCAGCGTTTTAAGCTCGTCTTCCCAGTATTTTTTTGATTTCTCCTTTTTACTTTTTGGCACAGCGCGGTCTATTTTAATCTAAAGATACAAAATACGCAAAAAAAACCCCGCCGAGGCGGGGTAATTTTATTTAATCGATTCGGGTTTCTGTGTCTTTCAGGAAATCCATTATCATATATTGCAAATTACAAGCCAAAGACATGTTTTCATGATAAATAGCTATTTCAGTGAAAGTTAGGACAAATATCCAAATCAAATAATCTCAAAATGGGAAGAAAGTTCCAGCATATGGAACATTTGAAATTTGTGCAAGAAAGTGACAGCTATACCAGCGTCTTGATCTTATCCAGCGCTGCCTGTATGCCAGCGGGATCTTTGCCACCTGCAGTAGCAAAATGGGCCTGTCCTCCGCCCCCACCCTTGATCTCTTTGGCCAGTTCACGGACCAGCGTGCCCGCATTAAGGTCTTTTTTACTGATCACATCTTCTCCGAGGGCGATAGTCAGAAAGGCTTTTCCTTCAGCAGCATTAGCCAGCACCACAAGGGCTTTCTTATTTTCCCGTACCAGCTTAAAAGCCATATCTTTCACCACATCGGTTCCGGCATCCACCAGGGCTGCAATCAGGTCAACACCATGATGTTCGCTGGCCGAAGCTCTAAGCTCCGTGATCAGGCCTGCAGATAATTTTCGGTTCAGGTTTTCCGTCAGCTTCTGCAGTTTCTTATTTTCTTCTATCAGTCCCTGAACACCCCTGGCCAGATCTTTCGGATTCTTCAGCATTTGTCTGATGCTGCTTTCTGTCTCCATCTTTTGCTGCACATAATTCTCCGCATCCACACCGGTAATAGCTTCGATCCTGCGTATTCCGGCAGCAATCGCACTTTCCGATGTGATCTTAAAATACCCTATCTGCCCTGTGGCAGCAACATGTGTCCCACCGCATAATTCAATAGAATCGCCAAAGCGTATGATCCTTACTTTGTCACCATACTTTTCGCCAAAAAAGGCCAGCGCCCCCATATCCATGGCTTGCTGCATACTTACAGCCCTGTGTTCATCGATGGGGTTATTCTCCCTGATCATGGCATTGACCAGTTTCTCAACTTCAAAGATATGCTCGTCGGTCATTTTCTCAAAATGGGAAAAATCGAAACGCAAATGACTTGAATCCACCAGTGAGCCTTTTTGTTCCACATGCGCTCCTAACACCTTGCGCAAAGCATAATGCATCAGGTGTGTGGCGGAATGATTGTTCTCGGTTTTTAAGCGGTTCAGGGGATCCACCACTGCCTGAAAAGTATCAGTTCCTTCGACGCCTTTATCTGCCAGGTGAATGAGCAGATCATTTTCTTTTTTGGTATCGAATATCCTTATCGTCTCAGCTTCATTTTTGAGCATGCCCTTATCCCCCGCCTGGCCTCCTGACTCTGCATAAAAAGGCGTTTTATCGAGAACGATCTCATAGTAGGTATTCTTTTTTTCCTTTACCATGCGGTAGCGCATGACTTTCACTTCGGTTTGCTGTTGATCATAACCCAGGAATTCGGTGGGGCTGTCGCTTTCAGCGATCACTACCCACTCATCCTTATCAAGCTCGGCCGCCTGGCGGGAACGGGTTTTCTGCTCCTCGAGGCCTTTTTTAAATCCCTCCATATCGATGGTCCAGCCGTTTTCCTTTGCCATGAGTTCCGTCAGATCGACAGGAAAGCCGTAGGTGTCGAAAAGTTCAAAGGCAAAGGCACCCTCAATAATCTTATCGGATTTTGAAACGGCTATATACTGATCAAAGCGCTTGATCCCCTGTTCCAGGGTATGCAGGAAGGATTGCTCTTCTTCGTGGATCACCTTGCTGATCAAGTCTTTCTGTTTCACAATTTCAGGAAATGCTTCGCCCATAATATCGGCAAGGGTATCCATCATCTTATAGATCACCGGTTCTTTTTCATTCAGGAAGGTGTATGCATAGCGGACAGCCCTTCTCAGTATCCTGCGGATCACATAACCTGCACCTGTATTCGAAGGCAACTGCCCATCAGTGATAGAGAAAGCAATGGCCCGAAGGTGGTCTGAAACCACACGCATAGCAATATCTGTCTCATCTGATTTGCCATATTCTACTCCGGTAAGTTTGGCCAGTTTGCCAATCAGCGGACTAAATACATCCGTATCATAATTGGACTTCTTTCCCTGAAGAGCCATACACAGGCGCTCGAATCCCATGCCGGTATCGACATGCCTGGCCGGCAAAGGCTCCAGGGAACCATCTTTCCTTCTGTTGAATTCAATAAATACCAGATTCCACACTTCGATCACCTCAGGATAATCCATGTTCACCAGGGTCTTGCCGTCTGCTTTTTTGCGATCTTCATCATCTCTGAGGTCGATATGGATTTCTGAGCAGGGCCCACAGGGGCCTGTATCGCCCATCTCCCAGAAATTATCCTTTTTAGAACCATAGAGTATATGGCTTTCGGGGATGATGGCTTTCCATTGGTTGAAAGCTTCCATGTCGGGATCCAGTCCATCAGATTTGTCTCCCCCAAAAACACTTACATACAATCTTTCGGGATCGAGTCCGTATACCTCCGTAAGTAATTCCCACCCCCAGGCAATTGCCTCTTTCTTAAAATAATCGCCAAACGACCAGTTACCAAGCATTTCGAACATGGTATGATGATAGGTATCATGGCCAACTTCTTCAAGGTCGTTATGTTTACCTGATACCCGGAGGCATTTCTGGGTATCAGCCACACGTGATGATGATGACTTCCTGTTACCCAGAAAGATATCTTTAAACTGGTTCATTCCGGCATTGGTAAACATCAAAGTCGGGTCATCTTTAACGACCATGGGAGCCGATTGAACGATCTCATGTTGCTTCTCCCTGAAGAAATCGAGGAAAGTCTTTCTAACAAGCTTGGAATCCATAAACTTTTTTATTAACAGTCTTTTTGTTAAATATTTGTGGAAATTACTGAACGCAAAGTTAGTTTAATTAATTATTTTTGTGTCAATAGAAGCTGATAATTCATAATGAATCAGGCTTTCATGCGTTTACAGAACCATATGGGCAAAGAACAATATTTCTACAATACGAAAACGCTTACCTACGAGAAAAGGCGAAAATCAAGCATACTGATCATTTTCAAGGTCGTGCGCTACCTGCTTACTTTCATAGTAATTGCTTCTATCGGTATTTTTCTGGCCTACACCTTTTTCGATTCCCCAAAAGAGCGTATGCTGAAACGTGAAATTACGCAATACGAATTTCAGTATACCCTGCTTAACGACCGCCTCGAACAGATCGAGTCCGTTATGGGTAACCTGCAGGATAAGGATGATAATATTTACAGGGTGATCTTTGAGGCGGAACCGATACCGCAATCGCTGCGCGATGCCGGATTTGGCGGAGTAGACCGTTACGCCCGCCTCGATGGGTATAAAAACTCTCAGGTCATCATGGAAACCACCAAAAGGTTTGACATAATCACCAGCCAGCTGGTTGTACAGTCTAAATCCTTCGACGAGGTTTTTGAACTGGCCAGGAATAAGTCCATTATGCTTGCACATATCCCCGCCATCCTCCCCATTGAGAAAGGGCAGGGAAATATCATCAGTGGTTATGGAATGCGCTATCACCCCATCCTGAAATACAGGAGGATGCACTGGGGCATCGATATCACAGCCCCATCAGGCACGCCCATCTATGCTACCGCCGATGGAAAGATCAGTTTCAATGGCCGCAAAGGAGGATACGGAAAAACATGTACCATCGACCATGGCTATGGTTATCAGACTCTTTACGGGCATATGAAAACTATCACTGTCCGCAAAGGACAAGTGGTAAAACGTGGAGAGATCATCGGCTATGTTGGCAGCACCGGCTTGTCGCAATCACCGCATGTTCATTACGAAGTGATCTATAATACTAAAAAGGTGAACCCGGTGAACTATTTTTATAATGACTTTTCTCCAGAGGAGTTTGAGAAAATTCTGGAGATCGCATCGAGAGATACACAGGTCTTGTCATAGTCAATGCCTTGAAGATCGAAAATCGAGGACAGAAAATCGAAGATCGAGTAATGAAAATGAGACATGAGCAATAACTCAACCCCCAATCCTCAACATTCAAAACTATATTATTCTATCGGCGAAGTAGCCGAAATGTTCAATGTTAACGCATCATTGATCCGTTTCTGGGAAAAGGAATTTGACATCATCAAACCGAAAAAGAATAAAAAGGGAAACCGGCTCTTTACTCCTGACGACATCAAACACTTCCGCCTCATCCATCACCTCGTGAAGGAAAAAGGATACACACTGAAAGGTGCCAGGGCAAGCCTCAAAAGCAATCCTGAAGCAATCGACAATAAGGCTGAAGTGATCGCATCCCTGAACAAGATCAAGAAGGAATTGCTGGAGATGAAGGAAGGACTGGAAAATTAAGTTCCAAGATCCAAGCTCCAAGATCCAAGCTCCAAGTTCCAAAACAAGCTCCAAGTTCCAAAATTCTGATTGCTACCAGGAACCTGGTAAATGACACCTGGAGGCCGCAAACAGCATAAGTACCTTTAATTAAAATTATAAATAACCAGCTTCCGTCTTAAGCAGATATTTTCAATTTCTGTTTCGAGGATATAGATACCTTCATGGAGAGCTGAGATATCAAAATAGCCTTTTGAAAGTTCGTCCACCAATAATCTCTGGCCTGTAATTGAATATATATAAACAGAGCTTATTTCGAAATCACCTGCTGAAATATAAACCTGTCTGGTAGCAGGGTTGGGATATATAGTAAGTTGTGAATTCAGGTAAGATTCATTCACTGAGCCGATTCCGCATGCTGTTTTAACTTCTTCCACATCAATACATCCCGGAGCATTGGATAGAATGGTTTCATCGCCCTGGGGGTCAAGGAGGTAAGCACATACACTTGCAACTTCGCATTGAGAAAGTGAATGATTATGTTGGATGATCAAATCCGTAATTGATAGTGGGTTTATATTGTCAATGCCTGCCAGGCTAAGTAAAGCAATGTTATGATAGATTTCCAGAACCCCTCCAATGGTTTTTAAATTTGCTAATCCTTCCAGGCTGAAAAGACTCGGATTTCCGTCCCAATATTTATTCCCAATTAGTAAATCTCCACCAATAGAATTTACAGAATCCAAACCTGACAAATCCTCTAAAATCTCATTATTACAAATTCTTAGATTCCCACCAATATCTTTCAGATTCTCAAGTTGAGGCATGTTTTGCAAGGCATCGTTATCGAATATTCCGATGCCGCCACCTATCGATGAAATACTCTCAATACCTGAAAGAAAACTTAGTGCATGATTTTTATAAATGAACAGATTACCACTCAGTGAGTGCAGGCTATTTAATCCTGACAAATTGGCCAAAGCAGGATTGTATTGAATATCAATATCTCCGCCAATGGAAGTCAGGTTTTCCAATCCTGTTAAATCCACAAGGCTGATATTCCCATTATTAAAAGCGTAATAATCTCCGATTAGAAGACTCCCCCCCAGGCTGTTTAGCGCATCAAAGCCACTTATATTCGGGAGAGCCGGAGAAAAAGTAATACTTAAATCACCCGCAATTGAGTTTATTCTGTCGAAACCATCCAGGCTATTCAAATTTTTGTTATTCTCCAGGTACAAACCTCCTCCTATAATGCTTAGGTTTTCAAATCCGGAGATGGTGACTAATTGTGAATTATCCCGGATATTGAGATTTCCACCAATCGATTCAAGCTCATTTAATCCGTCAAGGCTGGTCACGTCATTATTTATAATGTGCATACTATCCCCGATGCTTGAGAGTGCATCCAATCCCTCCAGGTTCTTGAGTCTTGTATACATAATAAAAAGGTCATCACCTATAGTTTCCAGGCTATTCAAACCAGCCAATGAGTCAAAACCTGTGACAACAGTCATGCTCCCTCCGATAAAACGCAATGCATCCAGCCCGGAAAAATCCTCTATTGAATTATTCCCATGAATCGTAAATGAATCACCAATAGTATCAAGAGATTCCAATCCCAAAAAACCAGTTAAACTTTGATTGACTGCAAATCCTGCATAATCACCCATTTTAAAACTTCCATCAATAAGTTTGAGCTTGTTTAATCCCTGGAGGTCAATTAAGGAATCATTCATTTCAACAATGAGATTACCAGAGATGTATTCCAGATTATTAAAACCATTCAAATTAGTCAGAGCATCATTATTCAGGATTTCAACATTTCCGTTGACAGAAGTTAGATTTTCTAAGCCCGTCAGGCTATCCAGTTTTGTATTGCTATGTATTAGTAATGATCCTTCTATATGAGTCAAACCTGATAGTGCTTCTATGCTTTTCAAATTTGGATTTCCACCATGATTAAAATAAAAACCTATTTTCAGGTTCCCTTCAATATTTGTCAAGTTATTTAAACCTTCAAAATTTATGAGATTTTCATTTTTTGAAATTCCCAGATATCCTCCGATACTTGCAAGGTTTTCAAGACCGATAAGGCTTTGAAGATTTTCATTATCCCTAATATTAAAATACCCACCAATGGAGATCAGGCTATTTAACCCATTGAAAAAAGACAAGACAGGATTCTTCTCTATTTCAAAATTCCCCCCGATACTAACAAGGTTCTCCAAACCGTCCAAACTGGCAAGGTTCGCATTTCCATACTCCCACCCACCTCCAATTATGCAGTCTCCACCGATCATTTCAACAGCAGACAATCCTGCAAGACTCAATAATGCAGGATTATCAGTAATTACGAGATTTCCACCGATATATTGAAGATTTCCCAATCCACTTAGATTAGAAAGGGCTTCCGTTTCAACTATTCCAAGATTATGCCCAATCGAAGTGATAACACTTAAGCCATAAAGGTTATTTATCTCGTTACCATTTATAGTAACCCATCCTTCTATTTCTGTACAAGCGGGATAATCCTCCTGAAAGTTGTCAATTTGCTGCTGTGTGGTAAATACAATACCCTGTGGAAGGCATGATTGGGCAACAGATAACTGTGCGGATAGCATCAATAATAACAGACAAACAAAAACCAAATGCTTTTTCGATACAATCATCTTCTATTGATATGGGTATACCAAATATACAAAATTGCATCATGTAAACAAAATGTCCTCGTCCCTCGTCCCCCGTCCCCCGTCCCTCGTCCCCCGTCCCTCGTCCCCCGTCCCCCACACCTTAACATACTTTAACGTCCCCTTTAACATTATTTAACACTAAGCTGTTCTAAGGTTGAAACATCATCATTTATCTTTGCGTTAACAAAAATAAACGCGATACAAGATGATGGAAAACGATATCAAGGCACTCAATGACAAAATACAGCAGGAGAGTGCGTTCGTCGACATGCTGAATATGGAGATGCACAAGGTGATCATTGGTCAGAAACAGATGATCGAAAGGCTGATGATCGGATTGCTCTCCAATGGACACATCCTCCTTGAGGGGGTTCCGGGGCTTGCCAAAACACTGGCGATCAACTCTCTGGCGAGGTCTATCGAAGCAAAATTCAGCAGGATACAGTTCACTCCCGACCTGCTCCCTGCCGACCTTTTGGGGACCCTGATCTACAGTCAGAAGAAGGAAGAATTTGTGGTCCGCAAAGGCCCCATATTCGCCAACTTTATCCTGGCAGATGAGATCAACCGTTCACCGGCCAAGGTGCAAAGTGCTTTGCTCGAGGCTATGCAGGAACGTCAGGTAACCATTGGTGATACCACCTATCCGCTCGACGAGCCCTTCCTGGTACTGGCTACCCAGAACCCAATAGAACAGGAAGGTACTTATCCCCTGCCGGAAGCACAGGTCGACAGGTTCATGCTCAAGATCGTGATCGGCTATCCGAACAAGGAAGAGGAAAAGCAGATCATGAGACAGAATATCAAAGGTTCATTCCCCGAAACCAGCAATATCCTCAAGCCACAGGATGTTATCAGGGCCAGGGAGGTAGTCAGGGAGGTATACCTCGATGAGAAGATCGAAAACTATATCACCGACATTGTATTCTCTTCCAGGTACCCATCTGAATTCAAGCTGGATCGTTTTGAGAGCATGATCAATTATGGTGCATCGCCACGTGCCAGCATCAACCTGGCTCTGGCAGCCAAAGCGTATGCTTTTATCAAGCGTCGCGGCTATGTGATCCCGGAAGATATCAGGGCTGTGGCACATGACGTACTACGTCACAGGATCGGTCTCACCTATGAAGCGGAAGCCGAAAATGTCACTACAGAAGATATCATCAGTGAGATTCTGAATACCGTAGAGGTACCATAGCAACATATTTACATCACCCATAAGCCAAACTTGAGTTGGAAACCAGTGATATCATAAAAAAGGTCAGAAAGATCGAGATCAAGACCCGTGGTCTGTCGAACCAGATCTTCACAGGGCACTACCACAGCGCCTTCAAAGGTCGTGGTATGGCTTTCAGTGAGGTGAGGGAATACCAATACGGTGATGATATACGGAATATCGACTGGAATGTGACGGCCCGTTTCAATCATCCCTATATTAAGATCTTCGAAGAAGAAAGGGAGCTGACCGTGATGCTTTTGATCGATGTGAGCGGATCGAACGAATATGGTAGCAGGGGACAATTCAAGGAAGATCAGATGACGGAGGTCGCTGCCGTGATGGCCTTTTCGGCTATCAATAACAACGACAAGGTCGGGGTGATCTTCTTCAGCGATCAGGTAGAAAAATTTATTCCCCCAAAAAAAGGGAGGAGCCACATATTGAGGATCATCAGGGAGCTGATCGATTTCAGGCCGGAAAGTCAGAAAACCGATATTGCCGAGGCGCTCAGGTATCTGACCAATGCCATCAAAAAGAGATGTACTGCCTTTGTTATTTCCGACTTCCTGGATACAGGCTTCGATGAAGCACTCAGAATAGCCGGAAACAAGCATGATGTCGTGGCTCTTAGAGTTTATGATGAAAGTGAGACCAATCTCCCGAACATAGGACTGGTTAAAGTATTTAACAAGGAATCAGGTAAATATTCATGGGTCGACACTGCATCTTCACGTGCACGCAGCAATTACAATGAATGGTGGCGCATGCATGAGAAGTATTTGAATGATTTGTTTAAACGCAGCGGGACCGACAATGCAAGTATCAGCACAAACCAGGACTATGTAAAACCACTGGTTGGCCTGTTTAAAGTAAGGGAGTCGAGGATGTAATGAGGAGCAGGATAATCATTGGCATATTATCATTTTTGTTTGTCGCGGGCAGCAGCCTTCAGGCACAGGAGGTCTCTCCTGTAGCTCGTTTCGACACCACCGATATCCTCATTGGAGATCAGATCGACCTCAATATCAGGTTTAGCATGCCAATGGATTACCGTGTACTCTGGCCACACTATAAAGATACGCTCACCAGAAATATAGAGATCATCAGCATGACATCCGTTGATACGGTAAGGCACGAATCAGAAAATCTGGTAGACATGCTGCAATCGATCACCATTACTTCATTCGATTCAGGATATTACTACATCCCTCCTATCGAATTTCAGTACCAGCCTATCGACGATACCGGTTTCAGAGTGGCTACGACCATACCCCTGTACCTGCGCGTTCATACCATGGAAGTGGATACCGCACAGGCCATCAAAGCCATTAAACCGCCCTTGAGTGCGCCACTCACATTCCGTGAGATTCTGCCCTGGCTGTCGATCGCACTGGGAGGCCTGCTGGTGATATTCCTGGCAGTGTATATCATCAAGAGAAGGAAGAAGAACCAACCACTTTTCAGGATCAGGCCAAGGATCATACTTCCGCCTCATGTGATAGCCATGAATGGGCTTGAAGGATTGAAAAACAAGAAATTATGGCAGGCAGGAAAAGTAAAGGACTACTATACGGAGCTGACTGATATTATTCGCGAATATATTGAAGAACGCTTCGAGGTGCAGGCTATAGAAATGACTACAGAGGAGATCCTTGAAGGGATGAAAAATTCGGAGGCCGGAAAGGAGTCTGTCGACAAGCTGGCCCGTACGCTGGTCCTCGCCGACCTGGTAAAATTTGCCAAAGAAAAACCAACGGATCTCGATAACAGCATAAGCATGACCAGTAGCATCGACTTCGTTAAAGAAACGCGAAGCGAAAGAGAAATTGAAGAGATACAGGAAAAGATCAGAATTACAAAAGAGGAAAGCGAATCTGTTAATAATTCGTCCTCCTCCGCTAAAGCTACGGAGGATAAAGAATGATGTACGCTGATATCACATATGCGAACCCCGGGTTTTTATACCTGCTGATCCTCCTGCCATTGATGGGAGGCTGGTACTGGTATAAGCTCAGGAGCAATGATCCCGGGCTTCAGCTTTCGTCCACATCCGGATTTTCTGCTACAAAGCGTAGCTGGCGACAATATCTCATACACAGCTTATTTACATTCAGGCTGCTGGCCATTGGCTTGTTGGTCGTGGCGCTTGCACGTCCGCAATCTACCTCCCGCTCCAGAGATGTGACCATAGAAGGGATCGACATCGTATTGGCGATGGATGTTTCGAGCAGCATGCTGGCCCAGGACCTGAAGCCCGACAGGCTGGAAGCAGCCAAAGATGTGGCATCGGAATTTATTGAAGGCCGTCCTGATGACCGCATAGGACTGGTGATCTTCAGCGGAGAATCCTTCACGCAATCACCACTCACCAGCGACCACAGCATGATCCGCAACCTTTTCAAAGACATTGAGAGTGGTATGATCGAAGATGGGACTGCCATTGGTGACGGCCTGGCTACCTCCATTAACAGGCTGAAGGAAAGCGAAGCCATCAGCAAGGTGATCATCCTCATCACCGACGGGGTAAACAACTCAGGATCCATCGACCCGCTTTCTGCCGCTGAGATCGCCAAGATATACGGCATACGGATCTATACAGTGGGCGTAGGTACCATGGGCGTTGCCCCATATCCGGTGCAAACACCTTTTGGAATACAATACCAGAATCTTGAAGTAAAGATCGATGAGGATATATTGAAACAAGTCGCAGAAATTACCGGCGGACAATATTTTCGTGCCACCAGCAACCGCAAGCTGAAAGAGATCTATGCTGAGATAGACCTCTTAGAGAAATCCAAGATCGATGTAACGGAATTCAGCAGGAAACATGAAGAATTCCTGATGCTGGCCTTGCTGGCTCTGGGATTCATCATTCTGGAACTTTTATTAAGATATACTGTCTTCAGGACAACACCATAGTATGATCAGGTTTGAACACATATCGTTTTTGTACCTTTTGTTGGGGATCCCGGTATTTACCATCCTCTTCATTACGGGAATGCGTTTGAGAAAGACAGCCTTAAAGCGGCTTGGCGACCTCAGCATTTTGAAGCGTCTGATCCCTGATGCGTCTCCGGAGAAAATAATACTCAAATTCATCATCCTGAATTTAGCCTATGCCTTTATAATCGTTGGAATTGCTAACCCACAAACCGGGTCCAAGCTTGAAAAAATACAGCGAAAAGGGATCGATATTGTGGTAGCACTGGACATTTCGAACAGTATGCTTGCGCAGGATATCAAGCCCGACAGGCTTTCCCGTGCCAAACAAGCCCTTTTTAAGCTCATCGACAGGCTGGAGGGCGACCGCATTGGTATCATCATTTTTGCAGGCAAGGCATATACTCAATTGCCTATCACTACCGATTATGCCGCGGCCAAAATGTTTGTTTCGACCATTTCCCCCAAAGACATCCCTTCACAGGGAACTGCCATAGGAGAAGCTATTGAGCTGGGCATGAGCTCCTTCGATGATAACAAGCATAGTAAGGCCATCATTATCATCACCGATGGTGAAAACCATGAGGGCAATGCCACGGAATCAGCTACTGCTGCCAGCCAGATGGGCATCACTGTATATACCATCGGCATGGGCTTGCCCGATGGAAGCCCAATACCCATAATCAACAGCTACGGACAGCAAACCGGGTTTAAAAAAGACCGTGACGGAACTACCGTGATCACCAGACTAAATGAAGTGATGCTGCAGCAGATCGCAGCAGCAGGGAAAGGTGACTATGTACGTGCAAACAACACCCAGGCCGGGCTAAGCAAAATATTTGAGAAGATCAATGCGTTGGAAAAAAGTGAAATAGAAACCAGGATGTTCACAGACTATGAAGACCAGTTCCAGTATTTCCTGGGGTTTGGCCTCTTGTTGCTCTTCATCGAGTTTCTTATTTTTGACAGGAAAACAAAATGGGCCAGGCGGATCAGGCTTTTTGAAAAAAACAAGAGTGCACATTAAATGCTAAATATCAAATACATACTATTGAGTGCCATCATGCTCTTCCTGAGCGGATCCTTGCTTGCCCAGCGGGAGAACAAGTTTATTCGCAGAGGCAACAGCGACTTCGACGAGAAAAACTATACCGAGGCAGAAAAAGACTACCTGAGATCATTGAGCAAAGGAGGAAAGGTATACAAGGGCCTGTTTAACCTGGGCGATGTTTACTATGAACTCAAAGATTACCGGCAGGCGGGTATGATGTTCGATTCTGTGGCCAGGCTGCAGGTGGATGGAGGTACGCGCAGCAGTGCTTTTTACAACCTTGGCAACACCCTTCTCAGTGCATCGATCGAATCAGATACCGTAGCGGCAGAGGCCCTCCCGCTGAGTATAGAATCCTATAAAGAGGCTTTGCGTATTAGTCCCACGGATACAGCGGCAAAGTATAACCTGGCTTATGCACAACTGCTGCTCAACGACCAGCAACAGCAGCAACAACAGCAAAACCAGGATCAGAATCAAAACCAGGATCAGCAAGACAAGCAGGACCAACAAGATCAGCAGCAAGATCAACAGCAAGACCAGCAAGATAAGCAGGACCAGCAACAGGATCAACAGCAAGACCAGCAGCAAGATCAGCAGCAGCAACAACAGCAACAGCAGCAGCCACAATCAAGACAAATCTCGAAAGAGGATGCCGAGCGTATGCTGGAAGCCATGAAAAACGATGAAAAGAAGACGCTGGAAAAAGTCAAGGTTGGCAAAGCCAGGGGGAAGGTAGTTAAAAGTGAAAAAGACTGGTAATTAGATAAATAAAACCAGAAATATGAAAAACATTCTGTTATCGGCCATTATGATGATGATGTTCATCACCGGCATCCATGCTGATGAGGTCAGGCTAACGGCGTCAGCACGGAGTGTTGTATCGGTTGGTGACAGGTTCCAGCTCACCTATACAGTTAATACTAAGGGAGGACAATTTTCCGGGCCTGAGATCAGTGATTTCAGGGTACTGTCAGGACCAAACATTTCTACAAGCCAGAACTACCAGGTAATAAATGGGAAAATGTCGGCATCAACAACCGTCAGCTATATTTATTACCTCCAGGCTTTTAAAAATGGTTCTTTTGAAATTCCTCCCGCCTCCATAGAAGTAAATGGAGCGAAAATAAAATCCAAGGCAGTTAGCATTGAAGTAGTGCAGAGTAATACCGTTCCTAAAACAAAGCAGGGCGCTCAAACAAACAACAACGGGCAGGCGGAAGCAGTAAACACAGGTGATGATGTCTTTCTGAAGGCCTACGTCAGCAACCGCAATCCTTACCAGGGTGAGCAGGTCGTTGTAAGTTATAAGATCTTCACTGCCAACGTACCCATTTCCGATATCGACATCGAAAACCTGGCTTCATTCCCAGGGTTTTGGGCCACAAACCTGATCACCGACAGGCAGCAGATCGAACCCAAACAAGAAGTCATTGATGGGACAGAATATCTTACCGGCGAGCTTTATAAGGCTGCCCTCTTCCCACAAAAATCCGGAGAGATCAACATCGCAGCAAAAAAACTGAATTGCACAGCCCAGGTTCGTACACAGGGCAACAGAAAGGCACGTGATCCCTTTTTCGATAGTTTTTTTGATGATCCATTTTTCAACAACCAGTACCAGAATGTGCGGATAGAGATGGAATCCAATCCCATCAAGCTAAATGTAAAACCTCTGCCCATTGACAAAAAGCCGGCCGGTTTCAGTGGCGCTGTCGGGCGATTCAGCATACGGGCCTCCATCGATAATGCAAACCTTCTCACCAATGATGCAGTCACCATCAAACTGATTATCAGCGGCAGCGGCAACCTCGAACTCATCAATACACCGGAAATTAACTGGCCTCCTGATTTTGAGACCTACGAACCAAAGATCACCAAGAATATTAAAACTACGGCATCAGGTGTTTCCGGAAGCCGAACCTTTGAATTCCTGGCCATACCCAGGAGTGCAGGCGATTTTAGTGTAGGGCCTATAGAGTTAAGCTATTTCGATCCGGCTACCGGCAAGTATAAAACCGTTTCCTCCGAGAAATTCGAGATTCATGTCGAAAAAGGCGAACAATCATCTAACTCTGTCACATACAGCGGGGTAGCACAAGAAGACATCATGTACCTGGGACAGGATATACGTTATATTAAAACAGGCACTTTTGTGCTCTCCAACAAAGGACAATACTTATTCGCCACCCCCTTGTATTATATGTTGCTCGCAGCACCGGTGGTGATGCTGGCATTGTTATCACTGTTGATCATCAACAGCAGAAAGAAAAAAAGCAATGTTGCCCTTGTCAGGAACAGGAAAGCAACGAAGGTGGCACGGAAGAACCTGAAGATCGCAAACCAATTCCTGAAGTCTCAGCAAAGAGAAGAGTTTTATACAGAGGTTTCCAGGGCGCTCTGGGGATACCTCAGCGATAAATTCAACATTCCCTTATCCGACCTTTCGATGGATACCATCCGCGAGCGCCTGTCGGAAAAGAATGTCAGCGAAGAAAGCATCGATACCTTCATAGAGGGGCTGAACAAATGCGAATTTGCCAGGTTTGCTCCCGGTGAAAGCACCAACTTGATGAATGAGATATACCAGGAAGCCATTATGTTTATCAGTCGCATAGAAAGTGAACTTAAATCCTGAGGTGAAATGAAAAAGATAATCAGTATTATTTGCGCAGCAATACTTTCTATTTCCCTCATGGGACAACAGGAATTGATCAGCAGTGGAGACTCGGCATACAAGCAGGAACTTTATACTGAGGCCATCACTCAATACGAAACAGTGCTTGAGCAGGGTTACGAGTCAGCTGAACTCTATTATAACCTTGGAAACGCATACTTCAATATCAATAACCTGCCGGCAGCCATCCTCAACTATGAAAGGGCCAGGGTACTGGCACCGGGCGACGCCGATATCCAGTTCAACCTTAAGATCGCCAACAGCATGATCACTGATAAGATAGAAGCTGTGCCCGAGATCTTTTATGTCAGGTGGTGGAAATCGCTTAGAAACAGTATTAACCTTCATAGCTGGACGATCACCAGCATAACAGTCTTTGCATTGCTGCTACTGTGTGCGGGCCTCTTTTTCCTTGCAAGGAATATGTTCTTGCGCAAGATAGCCTTCTGGACAGGTATAGTATTTGTGTTGCTGAGCCTTGCTGTATTTTCCATGACTTACACCAAATACGATATGCAAAGCAAGCATTTGGAGGCCATTGTCTTTGATCCGACCATAACCATAAAGTCATCACCAAACCAATTGGGAAAAGACCTTTTCGTGATCCATGAGGGCACCAAGGTCTATATTATCGAAGAGATCAACGATTGGTGTAATATCGTTATTGCCAATGGGAGCGATGGCTGGTTGCCCTCCTCCAGCATAAAAAGAATCTAACTCATCACCCGGCACCCGGCACTCTACAGCCCAAGTTTTTCTGCAATCTTCTCAGGGACTGCATCCTTGTGTATCATAACAGCAACGGTATTTAGTTTCACGTAAGATGCTGACATGTATAGATATCCGCCTTTGTCATTGCTATCATCATCCCAGCTGTTCTTGGTCACATAATAGCGTGTGCCATGCTGGTCTTCCATGATGCCTGTAAGATGCATAAGGTGGTCGTCGGTTGAAGTATAATTATCGAAGTGTTCCTGGCGCATGGCCTCGTCCACATCCTTTTCTTCACCCGGCTTTTCAAAGACATACAGCTCTTTGCCCTTTTCAGTTGAGGTTAGTTTTTCCCAGCGTTCCCTTTCAGTGCCGCTCAGGCTTTCCACCTTTTTCTCCGGAAGGATGGCGATGCCATTCCTGTGTGAGAATCCACGGTCGCTCACGTCTCCATCCCAGCAAATAGTATATCCCTCCTCCAGAGCATAATTGATCACTTCCATCATATATCCCAGGGGGAGATTATAGTATACGTCATCGGACCAGTTATCCGGTATTTCCAGGTTCACAGCCTCAAAATATGGATAGCAGGAATATGAGGTGATCTCAATATAGTCATCGAGCTTAATTTCCAATGATTCCGCGTAAGTGATCGGGTTAACAACGTTGCCATCATCTTCGAATGACACTGGTATAGGCCCCAGGTAAATGTCGAGGATGGCATTATATGCCTCAAACCACTTAGGGCTCAGCTTACCGGCGCGTTTTTTAATAACAGCATCGAGGAACCCCTGGAGGACTGCATCCAGCTCTCCATGGTTATGCTTGTCTTCACCGATCTCAAGGCCGGCATAAACAGATTCAGGGGCAATACCATATTCTGCCATCACATTGATTACATCATGACCTTGTCCGCCCGGACCAAAATTTGAACTGCCATGCATTCTAACATACTTCAATCCTTTAACAGAATATGCATTCCTGACAATGAACATTTCCGAAAGGTCAGTCACTTTGCCTGTGACCCTCAATACTTCAGCTTCGACGAAGGAAATCCCCGCAAAGGACCAGCATGTACCTGAACGATGCTGATCTTTTACAGTGGTAACGGGGATCTCTACCACTGTCTCAAATATATAGGCTGTATCTGCATCATCCTGGGCTAAAATCTGTCCGGGAGTGAAGTTAAAAAATGCTGTAGTAAGTGCTAGAAGCAGAAGTTTTGTTAAGGCTTTCATTATTAGGGTTTTTTTAACGATTTTGAATAGTTTACGACACGAAATTACAATAAAATTTAAAAAACAGTCCATTTGCCGTTATCTGATTCAGGGCTGCCGATAACTTTATTGGACTTGCTTTTTTACAAGAATCTTTTAATTTTGTTATTAAATAATTAAGATTTTTTGTCCTATATTTGTTAATACTTTTAGACATTCCAGGTTTGCCTGTTTTCAAAAAAGGTGTAACTTGTGCCACATAAGTTAAGATTGCACTAACATAAAGTTCATATTCCGTTAAAACCAAAAATCAAATTTGACTAACATGAAAAATAAAGTTTTACCATTAAGTCTTGTTACGTTAGTTATTTTCCTGGGCGCCTTTCTCATCTCTTCAACGGTTTCATTTCAGGAATCATTTTTAAGTGATCCCGACAATGATGTTACTTTGAAGAACACGAATGCCTCTCAGGATTATATTGCACAAATACGCAATAACAAACTTACAAACTCCATTGCTTTTGAGGACGAGTTGGGTGCTTTCATCCAGACTGAAGAGCTTGTTGCAAACTCCTACAAGGAAGATTTTGATTGGCAATTCCTGGGGCCTGACAATGTCAGTGGCTTCACCAGCGCCATACTTTACGACAACTCGGATACCTCACTAACAACAATCATTGCAGGTGCATTTACCGGCGGTTTGTATAAATCCACAAACAGCGGTTTGACCTGGAACAAGATCAATGGCATTGAAAGCAGTTTGCGTATTTCATGTATCGCCCAGGCATCTGACGGGACGATATATGCAGGAACCGGAGGCTATTTTATTGGCTCAGGTATCTACAAGTCGACTGATGGTGAAACCTTCACTGTTTTAGCTTCCACCGACCCTACCAACGGTGGTTTGGCAGCTTTCGCCTATGTGAACGCTCTTGAGATCAACCCAACTAACGGGTCTCTCTATGCATCAACCGATGAAGGGATATTTTACTCCAATGACCAGGGTGAAACATGGAACTTTGCCCGGGCTACCGGCGATACCCCCCTCCTTGGCGTTTCCACTGATGTGAATATTGGTTCTAACGGAATTACCGCAGCATCATTAGATGGGCTTTGTTATATTTCAGAAGATGGAAACCCGAATAACTTTGTGCTGCATTCAAGCGACACATTCAATCTCCCATACGAAAATATCGGCGCACTGGAACTGGCAATCGCTCCTTCCAACCCGGATATTTTATATGCAACAGTACTTGACGTAGAAGATGTGTTAGTCAACATTTACACATCTGAAGATAAAGGAGTACACTGGAGGGTCGTTGCTCCCGGTGGAAGCACAACGCTGAACCTCCTTTTTAATGACATGAACAATGTGATCGCTGTTTTTCCGGATGATCCGGGCAGGATCCTTGTTGGTGGAAATGATATGTGGGAAGGAAAGAAGTATGATGAAACCGGATACTACCAGTGGACTCAGCGTTCTTTCGGCCAAATTCCACCACAGGTTTTCCCTTCATACATTCATACCTTCCATTACAGTTATTTGTTCAGGCCAGGCAAGAACAATGAGCTCCTTATTGGCCACAATGGCGGAATCTCCAGGGGTATGATCAATAGTGATTACTTCGAATTTGCGGAACTCACAAAAACATATACAACTTCACAAGCCATGACAATGGGAATCAGCGGAACTGAAAAATTTGTCATCGGTGGATTTAACCAGGCCGGCGTCCAGTATATCAATGGACATCAAAACCCTGCAAATGCTAAAAATGCTTATCAGATCTGGGCGTTTTTGCCACCATGGGGTGGAAATGGCGGAGAAGTATTCCTTTCTATCATGGACCAGGAAGTCGTGATCTACTCAGATGCTAGCGGAGAGTTCAGAAGGTCAGAAGACCTTGGGTTCAGTACTTCAAACTCTTTCCTTGGCGAGGGCATGCCCCTTCCCGAAGAAATTGTTCCTTCTCTCTATTGGGAAAATTTTGATAACGATAACAGCCGCGACTCGGTTGCTGTATATGTAAGCAATCCAATAGAAACCGGTACAACACTTTACCTGCCCAGTAACAACCGCGGGTATCCATTCCTGTACACTACCGAAATTACATACCAGGTTGGAGATACCCTCCGGACCAGGGACCCCATCAGTACTAAATTCTTTATCGGTTCAGAAAATGCCGTGTGGATGACTACTGATATCCTGGACTTTACAGGTACTCCCGAGTGGTTCCAGATCTCTGAGCAGTCAAAACTTGGTGTTGAAGGAATTGTAAGCGCCATGGCCTTCTCTGCCGATGCAAACTACGTTTATGTAGGAACACAGGATGGACGTGTATTCAGGATCGCAAATATTGCACTGGCATACAACTATGAGCGTGCTGATGTGAGGAGTCCATATTGCGTTATTTCAACTGCCGAGATCCCGCTGATCGATCCCGTCACTATGGTGCAGAATACAAATACCATTACGTCGATCTGTGTTGATCCACAGGATGAGAACAGCGTTGTCCTGGGTCTTGGAAACTACGGACTGGTTCACTATCTGTTCAAATCAGACAATGCCACTGCTGGTGATGCATCATTCCAATCAGCGCAAGGAAACCTTCCCAGCATGCCTGTTTATGCTTCTATCATCGAAATGAGCAACTCAAGTATGTGTATCGTGGGAACTGACTTTGGAGTTTTCGAAACACAGGATATCAATGCTTCCTCTCCAGAGTGGAATGCTTCACAGGGACTTGCAGGAAAAACTCCTGTATTTGCTCTTAAACAACAAGTTGTTGCTCAGCCGATGGTTGAGTTTATGTACTGGAACGGGGAAGATACTGTTACAGCTTCATTCCCGGGCACCGACAACTACGGAATTATTTATGCTGCTGCAAACGGCCGCGGGTTATTCTATTCCAACAAATACCAGAAGCCTGTTGGCATCATTAGCAACGACCTCACTGTTGAGGAAGCGGGCATTTCTGTTTATCCGAATCCTGCAAGCAGCAATACAACGATTGAATATGAGCTTAATAAAGCCGGAAGCGTTATCATTCGTTTATTTGACATTAACGGAAAGATGATGACCAGCGAACAATTTACCCAGGCAGAAGGCTCACATAAATATCAATTCAATTGCAGTCAATTCCCAACAGGAATGTATATCATCAGCCTTCAAACCGGGAATTCTGTAAAAACCAGCAAATTTATCATTGCACATTAAGCCATTTTAACTGAAAAAATTAACACCTAATAAAAAGAACGGACATGAAAAAATTATTATCCACGCTGCTTTTTCTCTTCGTCGTAGCCATCCTGAGTGCGCAGACTGACGTCTATCCTCCTTCATTGATGGAGCCGGAAGATGCCAGGGAAGGCCTGATGCCCGATGTAATCCTTAACTGGGCAGCTGTTGGCGGATCCGGCGGCACCGTTGAATATGAAGTACAACTCGACGTTACCGATGCATTCACCAGTGCGCATACTTTTGATAAAAGCCAGCTCAGTGGCTTGCAGATGCAAGACCTGCTCTTCGGGCAAACCTATTACTGGAGAGTCAGGGCATATGAAGGCACTGATGTATCCGATTGGTCAGCAGTCTGGTCTTTTACCATCTTTGAAACTATCGTCCTTCTGAAGCCTAACAATCCCTCAGCAGGTGCAGATGTCAATGTAGAGCTCAAAGCAAAAAGTTCTATCGGTGCAGGAAGTTCATCCATCCCGATATCAGGTATCATTGTGTATGAGTTTGAAGCAGACACCTCCATGAACTTTGACAGTGATCTCCTCTTCGAGGGACACAGCGATACAAGCTTCGTCAACACCACTTTTCTCCACTTTGGTGAAACGTATTACTGGCATGCCAGGGTAAGACATGCTGCTGACACTTGTATATGGTCTGAAGTATGGAGCTTTGAGACAGAATTTGCTCCGAAACTTCAGAAACCGCTGGATGGTTCAACAGACCAGGGCCTCGAGAATGAATTAAAATGGAAACCGATTGAAGGTGTTGTTGATTATGAAGTGCAGATCGCAGATAATGATGCCTTCACAGGTGCACACTCAGCAATCGTTGAACACGGATTTGAATATGTCACCGATGGCTATCTAACCTTTGGAACGGAATATTTCTGGAGGGTACGTGCGAATCATGCTACTGATACTTCAGACTGGGCTGCACCATTTACATTTACAACCATCAGCACAGTACTCCTTGATAAACCGGATGATGAAGAAATGGATGTCAGCATCCTTCCTTTACTTGAATGGGAAGAGGTCTCCGGTGTTGATTTTTATCAGGTACAGTATAACAATACAAACAATTTCGATGATCCATGTTGTGATGAAACAGTTGAAGGAACTGATAACTTTTTCCAGGTAGTCTTTATCCTTGACTATAATACCACCTTCTACTGGCGTGCCCGTACAATGCAAGGCATCGACACTACTGTATGGAGTGATGTCTGGAGTTTTACCACCAGGCCCATCGACTTTGGTATTGATGAAGCATTTGATGCAAATAACATTAAGATCTATCCGAACCCAAGTAATGGCAAACTCTATATCAACATCGACGGAGACAGAAATGAGGAAGTCAGTGTACGTATTATGGACATGCTTGGACAGGTACATATCGAAGAAAATGTAATCTTCGGACAGGGCAACACCAGCAAGATGTTTGACCTGAACAACTTTGCCAATGGATTATACATTGTGAAACTGACACAAGGTGATCATAGCTATTCACATAAGATTACAGTACACAAATAGCATCCATTACCAAACCAAAAACTAAGAAGCCCTGCATTTGCGGGGCTTTTTTTTATTTAGTCGTAACGCTTACCGAAGGTGATTCCGATATAAAATGTAATAAAGAATGATTGGTCCGGGTTAAATGCCATGATCTCAACCGGAATGGGATAGTAGTCGATATTGGCACCCACCTCCACTGCCTTGATGGATGAGTTATAATTTCCGTACTCAAAGTTTAATCCCACCTTAGCATACACGCCTGGATGAAGCTGTGTATTTTCTATGCCATTGGTGAAAGGGGCCCGTCCATAGATATTGTCCAGACCATGGATCTCGGGATTATACCTTTCAATGTCGACAGTATAATCGTCATTATCGGGCGTAAAATTCAAGATATACAGGTATACCGGTTTAGCAAAAGCCAGCGAAAACCCTGCGGTGTATACCAGGCGTAGCTCTATCCCTCCCCAATAAGGCTTTCGGTTCAGCAGGCGTTTGATCCCGATTCCTGCACGCAGTATATACATGTGGTTGAGCTTCCCGTATACATAGCTCTTGGCATTGTTGAAATAAGGGTTGAGTGTTTTTATCTGCTTGGGAGACTTCAGGCTAACAATCTCAATTTCCCAGTTCAGCGATTTGAAATAACTCAGGTTATGTCCCTTCCTGAAATGAAGACCCCATCCTCTGGAGTGCAATATGATCCCTCCGGCAAATTCATTTCTGAGCAATACACGATCAGAGATTGAATCGTACACCGGCTCGTGTTCTTTTTTCTTACTTTCCTCTGCCTGCTCCTGTTCCTGAGCACATACAAAAAGACCCGCCATGAGCAGGAGGGTCAACAATATTATATATTTAATAAAGGCCATCGGTCAAGAAATCCGGGAGATATTCTGGATCTGTTTGCTGCACCCCGGAAACAGCTAATCTATAGCCTAATAATTCGATTGCTTCTGGTACTTATAATTTTCTCCATAAGCCGCACAGCGTTCATTCGACTGGCATGCGGTAGCAAATAATACAAAAAGGACCACTGCAGAGGTGACTATTAGGACTTTTTTAATAATTTTAGTCATGATATATGATTCAGGTATTTGCACACAAATATAAACTCATTTTCATAATATTAACAAATAAAATGAGATATTGTTGTTCACGGCCTATGTTAAACATTCATTATGAGCACATCAAAGCTTAACCCTGAGATAGAAAACAGCTGGAAGGAAATCCTGATGCCGGAGTTCAATGCTGATTACTTTGCCAGTCTTAAGACATTTTTGCTGGAAGAAAAGGCGAAATATGTGGTCTATCCACCCGGAAAGCTAATCTTTTCAGCATTCGACCATACCCCTTACGATGAAGTCAGGGTGGTGATCATCGGTCAGGACCCATACCACGGAGAAGGCCAGGCCCATGGCCTCTGCTTTTCTGTCCCTCCGGGGATTCGTAAGCCACCCTCTCTCGTAAATATTTTCAAGGAAATACATGATGACCTTGGGATCCCCATCCCGCAAGGCGGAAATCTCTCCAAATGGGCAACACAGGGGGTACTGCTCCTCAATGCAACCCTCACGGTAAGGGCAAACACTGCCGGCTCACATCAGAACAAGGGCTGGGAAGAGTTTACCGATGCCGTGATCATGAAACTTTCGGAAGAAAAAAGTGGACTGATTTTCATGTTGTGGGGTAATTATGCCATTGCCAAGAAGGTACTGATCGATCCCGGGAAGCACCATATCCTGACCTCTGTCCACCCCTCCCCTTTTTCTGCCCGGAATGGATTTTTTGGTTGCAAACATTTCTCGATGACGAACGAGATACTGCGGGGGCAGGGAAAAGCTGAAATCAACTGGCGAACAGAATAAGTCTACTTTGGCATCGTTCTTTCACTGATAAGCGCACAACTTGAGACGTATCATATCCATATTAATCCTTTTCCTTCTCTTTATTGCTGTTTCCGGGCAGGAACTAAGTCTTGAGATCCTTCCGGCCGACAGCAGTACCTCCAGAAGTATCAAGCGGCTCAATTATAACTCCGGCCCGGCGGGCAAACTGGCTGCCAGGCAGGAAATGAACAGAGTACTTGAATATTATTTCGAAAAGGGGTATATCACAGCCAGCATCGACTCTATATATGAAGATTCTGTGAGCATGACCGGATGGTTGAGAATAGGTGAAATATACAATATGTCCGTTATACGCCCCGGAAATATTCCGGAAGAAGTTCTGAGGCAGAGTAACTATAAGGAGAGGTTATATTCCGACAGGCCCTTTACCATCAATGAGGTGAATACCCTGACTGAAAATATTCTTACATATTGTGAAGACCATGGATATCCTTTTGCATCGGTAAAGCTCGACAGCATCAGCATATCAGCAGACAAGAATATCAGTGCCAGTCTGAACATAAGCATGAATCAGCAGGTCACCATCGATACTGTGATCGTAAAAGGGAATTCGAAATTACACCGAAAGTTTATCCGTAATTATTTCAATATCAAGCAGGGCGATCTTTATAATGAGTCCCGGATTGCAAGGGTTGGTGATAAACTGCAAAGTCTGCCTTTTGTAAGTGTGATCAGATCGCATGAAGTGGTGTTCATCGATAATAAAGCAAAGCTGATCCTGTACATCGATAAGAAGAGGGCCAGTCAGTTTGATGGGATACTGGGGATTGCACCCAATGATGATGTGGACGGGAAGCTCCTCCTCACCGGCGACATCAAACTAAAGCTGCTAAATGCCTTTAACCGAGGTGAGTTGATCGACTTCAACTGGCGGAAGTTGGAAGCGCAGAGCCAGGACCTTCAATTTCACTTTAACTTCCCATTCCTTTTCAATACGCCCTTCGGAGTGGATTATAAATTGTATCTGTATAAAAAGGACACCTCCTATCTCACCCTCACGAATAATATCGGAGTACAGCTACTCTTCAATGGCTACAATCATGTGAAGGCATTTTATGAAAATCAACGTTCAAATCTACTGAGTACCAGCGGCCTGGAATTTGCCACTACCCTGCCTGAGTATGCTGATGTGACAACAAGCCTTTATGGGCTGGGGATGGATTTCAGCAGGCTTGATTACCGCTATAATCCTCAGCGAGGTTTCCGTTTTGATATGGGTGGTGCTATCGGATCGAAAAAGATAAGGGAAAATGCCAATGTGAACCCTGCCTTGTACGATAGCATCCCCCTGAACAGCACGCTTTACAGGTTGCAGCTTAATGCTGCAGGTTTTATTCCACTATTCCGTCGCAGCACTTTGATGATAGGTAACCAGACAGGATTCCTGGAGAATGAAAACCTATTCGATAATGAGCTGTTTCGCATCGGTGGACTGAAAACCTTACGAGGCTTCGATGAGCAATCGATCACCGCTTCGATCTACTCCATCTTTACACTTGAATTCCGTTACCTTTTCGATGTGAACTCATACTTTCAGCTCTTTGTGGATGGCGCCTACTATGAGCGCAATGCCAATTCAGGCTATTTCAAAGACACCCCCTATGGGCTCGGTGTAGGGGTGAATTTTGAGACCCGGGCAGGGATTTTTGCACTCAGCTACGCCCTTGGTAGTCGCGACGGGCAGCCCCTTCAGTTCAAATCGGCCAAGATACACTTCGGCCTCACGGCTCGTTTCTAATACCTTATAAAAAAGATCTGCCAAAATGAAGAGGTCACATATGTATAATAATTATTATGTAGGTTCTTTTTTTACTATCTTGCGCCTGATTTATTAACCAAATTGTGCACAATGAAGAAACTTACACTATTTATTTTTCTAGTAGCGATCTTCGGCTGGGCTGCCTTCGCCGGTGGCTATCAGGTAAGATTGCAAGGTCAGAAGCAGACGGGGATGGGATTAATTGGTTCCCCCTTTGCACTGGGCGCCAGCAGTATTTTTTATAACCCGGGAGGCCTATCCATGATGGATACCAAATTCAGCTTCTCAGTTGGTGCCAGCGCCATTATGGCCAATGCGACATTCCAGAAAAATGCCACAAATTACCAGGCCGCAACTGACAATCCAATGGGTACACCCTTCTATTTTTATGGGGCCGGAATGATCACCGATAAACTGTCGGTTGGTCTCGGGATTTACACTCCCTTTGGTAGTTCAGCCAAATGGGATGACGCCTGGGCAGGAAGGTATCTTATCCAGAATATTTCCCTTCAGGCAATTTATATTCAACCTACTATTGGCTATAAAATTAATGATATCATATCATTGGGAGCCGGTTTTGTATATGCATATGGAAAAGTTGAGCTTGCCAAAGCCCTTGCATATAACGATAACTCAACAGCTGAGTTGAGCGGAACAACAGGAAGCATCGGATACAACGTAGGTGTGATGGTCAGGCCAACCGAAAAACTGAGTATCGGCCTCGACTATCGTTCAGAGATCATTATGAAAGTTGAAGGTGGAGATGCCACATTTAAGGTGCCACAATCGCTTTCTACAACCGTACCTGCAAGCAACAAATTCAATGCAGAGCTTCCTATGCCTGCTAACTTCGATCTTGGTATTTCATATGCCTTCAATGAAAAGTTCATGCTTGCCCTTGAAATGAACTATGTGTTCTGGAGCGTATACGAAGACCTTACTTTTACATTTGAAGAGAAAAATGATCTTCTGGGTTCTGTGAATCCAAGAAATTATAAGAATACCATTATTGGCCGTATCGGAGCACAATACACCCTGAATGAAATGTTTGCTTTCAGGGCAGGGCTTTATTATGACCCCTCACCAACGGATGATGACTATTTCACACCGGAAACAGTCAGCCTGAATACAGTTGGATGGACACTCGGTGTGAGCATCGTACCAGTGAAGGGCCTGAGCATCGACCTTTCCTACATACAACTGCACGGACTGGAAACAGAGAAACAGTACAAGCCGGATAACTTCGGCGGAAAGTACAAGGTTATCACTGCTATTCCTGGCCTGGGGGTAAGTTATAATTTTTAATCCTTAAACGAAAAAAGCCATGAAACTGAAATATTATATATTCATATTTATGCTCGCATCGATTGCTTCCTGTAAGCCTGAGATAGACGAGTTTACACCCGCCAAGGGAGGAGCTGACTTTACAGCTTACCTCGCTGTAGGTAATTCACTAAGTGCAGGATATGCAGATGGTGCCCTTTATAAATCAGGGCAAGAGGCTTCTTTTACTAATATCCTGGCCACACAATTTAAAACTGTAGGCGGTGGTGACTTCAAACAACCACTTATGGTTGATGATTTTGGTGTAGGATTTTCAGGTGCTACGCCAGTGCCTAAGTTTGTTCTCGGACCTTCCACCGACTGTAACGACGTAACCAGTTTGGCACCGATACGGGCCCCGGTAGCGGTTGATCCTGCAAATTTTCTACCTATAGCAGCAGCAGGTCCATATAACAACATAGCAGTACCCGGAGTAAAATCATTTCACTTCTTCTTCGATCAGCTGGCTATGGTTAATCCTTATTACAGCCGCTTTGCACCGGATGCAAACACTCCCCTTATTAACCTGACCGCTGGAATAGATGCAAGTTTCTTTACTCTCTGGGTAGGAGGAAATGACGCACTTTCTTATGCCACTGCAGGAGGAGCGTCGGATTCATTAACGAATCCAGCAATGTTTGATCAACTCTATAACGGCATTGTCCAGGCATGTATCGTAAACCAACCCGGCGTTTATGATGAAGCTAAGGGAGCCGTAGCCAATATTCCTGATATCATGTCAGCACCATTTTTTACATTGATGAGCGGCAAGATACCCTATAATGCATTGGTGTTAACAGCTGATCAGGCAGCAGGACTTACTTTCCTCTACACTGCCTATGGATATCCTGATTTTGTTTTTGAGGAAGGCCCTAACCCATGGGTTGTAGAAAACTCTGACGGCACATGGGGAAGAATGACAGCAGATGATCGCTTTATCATGACAGTCCCTTCTGATTCAATACAATGTCACGGTATGGGTGTTGCAAGTCCCACGACTCAGACTCCGTTCCCCATTCCTCATAAATATATCCTGGATAAAGCAGAGATCGCTGATATCAGGTATCACGTCGACCAGTACAATGCTACTATCTTAAATGCGGCAACTACCTTTAATCTGGCGCATGTTGATATGAACCAGGTTATGAAGGATGTGCAAACAGGGATTACTATGGATGGTGTTACTTTCACAGCAACATTTGTTCAGGGAAATACCTTCTCTCTTGACGGAATTCATCTTACCCCGGCAGGAAATGCCCTGGCAGCATACTATTTTATTGAGGCTATCAACAAAACTTATGGAGCTACTATCCCACAGGTGATAGTAACAGATTACGGTGCTGTTCAGTACCCATAAGGAAAAATAATATTACATCAGCCCATCAGGGCGCTGATTTATTATAAAGGGAGAGATCGTCAGAAGATGGTCTCTCCTTTTTTATAACTTTGGCTCATGTCAGAGATCATTGTATTTGCCACCAATAATTCCCATAAACTTCTGGAGATCAAGAGCATTATGCCTGAAGGCTTTGATGTATTGGGATTAAAAGATATCGGATGCACTACCGATATTCCGGAAACAGCCCTGAGCCTGGAGGGGAATGCCGATATCAAGTCGCTATATGTTTACGAAAACTTTGGACGGGACTGCTTTGCAGACGATACGGGATTAGAAGTAAATGCTCTCAATGGCGATCCGGGGGTATTCTCTGCCAGGTACGCCGGTGAAGATGGCAATGCTGAAAGAAACATCGATAAGCTGCTGAGTGAGCTGGCGGGTATTCAGGATCGGAAGGCTCGCTTCAGGACCGTCATCTCTCTGGTCATCAAAGGGGAGATCAAGCATTTTGAAGGTATTGTTGAAGGACAGATACTAACGGAAAGAAGAGGAAAGGATGGATTTGGTTATGATCCTGTTTTCCTGCCGGATGGACATGAGTTTAGCTTTGCAGAAATGGATCTGGAACTAAAAAACAGTATCAGCCACCGCGGGAGGGCTGTCAGAAAACTTATTGAATGCCTGGGGAGCCTCTGAATCAGGGCTTGCGCGCAAAAGCCTGTTCCAGGCTGAGGCTGAAGAGTTCCTTCAAACTGATACCATCAGTCAGTGCTTGCTGGGGAACGATGCTATTGGCCGTTAATCCCGGCACGGTATTCACCTCCAGGAAGTACATTCCACTCTCATTAAAGATGTAGTCGAACCTCACAAATCCGTAGCAATTCAACCTTTCATACAGCATCTCCGAAGTAGCACGGCATAGCTGTTCAACATCAGAAGGGATATCGGCAGGGGTTACCTCCTCAGCAAGGCCATCGGTATATTTAGCTTCATAATCGAAAAAGTCATTCTTTGTGATAACCTCGGTAATTGGCAGGGCACGGGAGCGGCCATCATAGGTGATCACTCCACAGGTGATCTCCCGCCCGGGGATAAACCCTTCGATAAGAACCTGGTCATCCTCAGTAAATGCCTGCTCTATAGCTGCTGGCAAAGCAGCCTCTTCCATCACCTTTGACATACCCACACTGGACCCGCCTGCATTTGGTTTAACAAAACAAGGGAGGCCGGTGGTGCGGATGATACTACCGGGGTGATAATCAGCCCCTTTGAATAAAATGCGAGATGGCGCTACCTTTACTTCCAGAGATGATACAATCTTGTTGCAGAAGTATTTATTAGATGTTATTGCAGATGTAGCATGGTCGCATGCAGTATATGGGATGCCCAGGATATCCAGGTAGCCCTGCAGTTTCCCGTCCTCCCCCGGGCTCCCGTGAATAGCAATAAAAACAGCATCAAAAGTGATGGCCGCATCTCCTGTGTGCAAACTGAAGTCGTCCTTATTCACTTTATGCTTTTGCCCTTCGGGTGATGTCCATATCCACTCCTGCCCGCGAAACACGATCACGTATGGATTATACAATTCCGGATCGAGGTGTTGCTCAACAACTGCTGCGCTCCTGATGGAGATCTCATACTCACCGGAATCACCTCCGGCTGCAATGGCTATATTTCTTTTCATATATGATCATAACGTAATGACTGGATAAATGTATATAATTAATTTTTATCTTTGCTACCGACAGGCAATATCACCGGTATTTTATAGTTAAAGAAATATCATTCCGGCGGTTTTTGCCGGCAGGCGGGCACTAATGGAATAAAAAAATCTTTGAAATTGATTATCCTCGGGGCAAGCCCACGAGGTATTAACCCAATTTCATTCCGCAATAGCGGAACCAGATTTTTATAATACCCCTCTGTCCCGCAAAAGCGGTACATCTCCCCTGAAAGTCAGGGGAGCTTAATAGGAAACCTCGCGGCAAGCCACGAGGAATAATTTAATTTAAACATGTCGTTTTTCGGCTTCCTCATTAAAAAGAGATTTTATATTAGCCTGGGTTTGAGCATCCTCCTTACCGTGGCGCTCTTCTTCATTGTATTGCAGTTTATCAAGATATACTCCAATCATGGCGACACCTATGTTTTACCCGATTTTTCAGGAAAAACCCTGGCAGAGATCGAGAATGATAAATTCGACCGCCTGTATGAATTCATTGTGATCGATTCCATCTACGATATGAACAATCCGAAAGGCTCCGTGGTCATCCAGAACCCGCCTGCCGGATCAGTCGTGAAGGAGAACAGAAAAGTATACGTCACCCTGGTGGCGTTCTCAACGGAGAAAGTAGTGATGCCTGACCTGATCGACCTCAGCCTGCGACAGGCAGTCAACAGCTTACGATCCAAAGGGCTGATCATCAGTGAATTGCAATACGTAGAAGATTTTGCCGGCAATGCTGTGCTGGAGCAGCTTTTCGAAGGAGAGGTGATAGAAGCAGGCACCATTATAGAAAAAGGTTCAGGAATCGACCTGGTGGTAGGCCTGGGGCAGGACAATTTAGCTCCCGTACCATTCCTTATCGGCCTGCGTCTTACCGAAGCCATCGATGCCGTCAATAAAGCCTCCTTTAATGTGGGTAATATTTATTTCCTCGACGGTGAAAACCAGGAGCATGCAAGGGTTTACAGGCATAGTCCATCCTGGGCAAAAGACAGGCAGATGTTCAGGGGCAGAAACATTGATATTTCACTGCGTTCAGACCTTGGCTTCGATTTTAAAGCCCTTATACAGGAATTAAGGCCGGATTCACTATATGTGCCTGACACAACAAAAGTTGTGGTGCCTGAGTTTTAATAAGAATAAAAGAATCAGATAAAGAATGAAACGATATATACTTTTACTTATCGGGGCCCTTTTAATACAGTTCAATACCTTTGGACAGGAGCAACTTTCCGGGCTGAACACCAACCCGGTGATCAAGTATGAGATCAAGAACAATGAGGTATTGAACCAGCCACAGGGGAAGGAAGTAATTTTCCCCGTCCCCATACATCTCCCTATATTTGATGATTTTCATACGGACATTATCTTCCCCGACACGGCCCTTTTCAGCGACCGCGATGCCTTCATTAATGATGATTTTCCATACAGGTCGGTAAACATCGGCGCCGCCACCCTTGATGCCATCGATGATCATGGCAACATCTACCCCGATGCAAGCATGTTCCCTTTTATAGCGGACCATTTGACCTCCAGGCCGATACGCCTCGACACCCTTTATCTTACCAATGAAACACGTGCCATTACCGTCGCCGATTCACTGTATTTCAGTTTCTTTTATCAGCCACAGGGACGTGGTAACCCACCGGAGTCTTATGATTCGCTGGTATTGGAATTCGGGTATTTCGATGGAGACTCAGTATTTGCCTATATGGATTCCATCAGCATCCCTGCGATCGATTACCTGCTGGATCCCAACGACACCATCTGGCCTTTCGATACTATTTATGCGCCTCCACAATGCACACCGGGCGTATATATGATCAATTATGATACGATCACGTGGGATGACATGATCACCCTTCCTTGCGATTCCATCTTTGAACCCGGTATTGAATGGGAATATATCTGGTCTTCTGAAGGAATGCGTATCGACACTTTTTTTCAGCGTTATAATACCTATTCCCGCCAGGTAATGATCCCTATTACAGACAGCCTTAAATATCTGAAAAAATATTTTTATTACCGCTTTTACAATTTTGCAAGCCTTGCCAGCGACATCAACCCCAGTTGGAAAAGCAATTGCGATCAATGGAATATTGATTACATCTATCTGAATGTAGATCGCTCGAATGCCGACACAAGCTACCGGCATATCACCTTTGCAGAGCGTGCTCCTTCTTTCCTTACTAATTTTACGGCCATGCCTTTGCGGCAATACCGTAACGACCCAACCAATCAGCTCAAGGACTCGGTGAAGTTATACATCACCAACCTGAGTGCAGATACCTTTAACGTGTATTACGAATACCTGATCGATCAACGCGGTGCCAGCTATTCACACACCTACAATGGAGGTTTTGCCAATCTATACCCATTCTTCAAGACAGGCTACCAGAGTTGTTCGAATGTACCCCAGCATGCCTGCCCGCCAAGGGATTTCCTCTTCCCATTGAATGCCGATGCCGACAGTTCGAGCTATATGGTCAGGCACGTCATCCACGACCAGAGCAACCCCAACTTAGGAGATACAATACATTTCATTCAGAAGTTTTATAACTACTACGCATATGACGACGGCACCCCGGAAGCGGGTTACGGACTGAGTATTGCCGGAGGACAGGTTGGATACAGGTTCACACTGAACATTGCAGACACATTAAGGGGTGTTGCGATGTTCTTCAACCGGGTACAAAACGACCAGAACGACAATTTCTTCACCATGAAAGTGTGGGATAACAATAACGGTAAACCGGGCAATGTGATCTGGGAGCAGGAAGACCTGAAGCCCAAGTTCAGCGAAGCCCTCAACCGCATGCAAATCTATGAGATTAACCCTCCTTTGGCCTTGATCGGAACCTTCTTCATTGGCTTTGAGCAAACCACTGCCGACATTTTAAACGTAGGTTTCGATACTCATAATGATGCTTCAGAGTTTCTGTATTACAATACATCGAATAATTGGGAACAATCACTGATGCAAGGCTCCCTGATGATGCGGCCGCTATTGTTCTATTATTATGATCCATTCAGTGTGGAAGAACTTCTTCCCGAAGAAAGCTGGAACATATATCCCAACCCGGTGAATAATGGAACATTGCATATCGACAACAGCGTGGTTTCAGGCTTCAACCTGGAACGCTCAGGTACTACCATCAATATTTATGATATGCTGGGACGTAAAATGATCAAGGTTCCCTTTACAAATAGCATTAGCACAGCTGCACTGCCACAGGGGTTCTATATCGTGCATATTCACGACGGAACAGGCAGCATCAACCATATGCATAAGATCATCATTAATAAATAGGCACATGCCTCTCGAAGAAATTAACGACCAGGAACAAGACCTTTTTGAACATCATCGTTTCGTAGCAGATCCCGGGCAGGGAGCGCTAAGGATCGACAAGTTCCTGATGGCTAAGATCCAGAATGCATCCAGAAATAAGATCCAGCAAGCCGCCGCTGCGGGCAGCATACTTGTCAACGACAAGGCTGTCAAGCAGAATTATAAGGTCAGGCCCGGCGATGTGATCACCATTGTTCTCACTGAACCTCCAAGGGATACCGTGATCATTCCCGAAGATATTCCTGTCGATATTGTTTTTGAGGATGATCATATTATGCTGGTGAACAAGAAAGCCGGCATGGTGGTGCATCCCGCTTACGGCAATTTCACAGGTACCCTCGTCAACGCGCTGACCTATTACCTCCGCCAGCAGAGTGGAAATGAAGAGGCTCAGCCTTACCTGGTACACAGGATCGATAAGGACACTTCGGGCATCATGCTGGTGGCCAAGAACGAGTTGGCTCAGACCAGACTGGCCAAGGAGTTTTTCGACCATACCATCGACCGAAAATACACCGCACTGGTATGGGGTGACATGGAAGAAGATGAAGGTACCATCGCAGGAAACCTGGCACGCCATAAGAACAACCGTAAGATCATGACCGTATACCCGGATGGAGAAACCGGAAAACATGCAGTTACACATTGGAAGGTGTTGGAAAGGTTCGGTTATGTTACCATGATAGAATGTACCCTCGAGACCGGAAGAACGCACCAGATCAGGGCCCACCTGAAATATATCAAACACCCGCTCTTCAATGATGCCTCCTATGGTGGCGATCAGATACTCAAGGGCACAACCTTTACGAAATACCGGCAGTTTATCAAAAACTGCTTCTCTGCCTTGCCCCGCCAGGCTCTTCATGCACGTTCGCTGGGACTGAAACATCCCATCAGCGGTGAATATATGTTCTTCGATTCCGATGTGCCCGCCGATATGACAGAAGTCATCGAAAAGTGGGAGCATTATGTGGTTCATCAGAAAGAATAAGGTGCTGGGTGCTGGGGAACTTCTTCTATCTTCTATCGCGCAACCGGAGTGAAGCGGAGCTCGGCGAAGCCAATCTTCTATCTTATCTCCCCTTCCCCTTCCCCTTCCGCTTCTTAAATCTCATTTTACCTTAATTTGTTGAACCAGTGTTTCATTTTCCATTCTACATTTTATCGCCATCCTAAGCCCTTCGGGCGTGGGAGGAGCATATTTCGCATGTACTTCGGGACTGCAGAAAATATTATAGAATGTTAGAAAATATTTGCATGTTAGTGAATATTAACTATCTTCGTGTCATACTTAATTTAAAATGCAGACAGAAAGACAAATACAAATAATTGAAAGTTCAATGGAACTTATCGCTAGTAAAGGGATCCAGGGATTTACCATAAAAAATCTATCCAAAGCAATTGGAATTTCTGAACCAGGAATTTACAGGCATTTTGAAAGTAAAACAGAAATTCTTCTTAGTATTTTGAATAACTTTAAAGAGATGGCAGAGATGCTATCAGAATTGATGAAGACTTTCGAAGGAACTGCACATGAGAAGATTGATTTTATGTTTTCACGTATGTTAGATCTATTTTCAGAAACACCTTCCATGGTGTCAGTAATTTTTTCAGAAGAAATATTTAAAAACGAAGAATTACTCAAACTGAAGATAAGTGAGATAATGAATATGCATGCCCAAACAATCGAGTATATTATTGCAAGAGGTCAGGAGGAGAAAAATGTACGAAAGGACATTGAAGTAAAAACCCTGGCACTGATCATTATGGGCTCATTGAGATTACTTGTTAAACGCTGGTACATTATCAAGCATAATTTTGATCTCAATAATGAAGGTAGAAAATTAATAATAGGTCTGGATAAAATTCTTGCTTGTCCGGAGATTAATCTAAACTAAAAAAACGAAAAAATGAATATTACAGCTGTTTCAGAAACACCAATTAAAGAGAATGTACACCAGGTTGATGCACGTATGATTTATAATAAGGAATCGGCACAGGCAGTGCATATGCAACTCAATCCAGGACAAAGTCTCAAACCTCACATCACACCCGTTGATGTCTTTTTCTTTGTTATTGAAGGAACACCCGATGTGCTTGTTGGAGAAGAAAAGAAAAGAGTTGAAACCAACAGCCTGGTTGAAAGCCCCAGGGATATTGTTCATTGTATTTATAACAATACGGATTCAATCGTGCGTATTTTGGTTGTGAAAGCCCCACGTCCAACCACAGCTACAAAAGTTTTATAAAAAAGATAGTTACCAAATAAAAAAGGCTTGATCAAGCCTTTTTTTATAAATCAAAATATAGTTAATACTAACTAACAATAAAATGGAAACATTATTAAAAAAATCGCTAAACCTGCCGTGGCTCTCAATAGCACTGACAATAGTGTTGAGTGCTGTATTCTTCTATTTCATGAGTCAAAACTCTAAAATGGAAACCAACCTGGATAAATATATGCCACAAGATCATCCGGCATTTGTTTATAGTGATCAGGCCGAAGAATGGTTTGGGATCAACGACGGAATTATTGTTGCCATCGAAAACAAAAACGGCATTTACAATACAGCAACACTCGACAGCTTAAAACAGCTGACAAAGGTGCTGCAAAAAATGGATGAAATCGAAAAAGCAGATGTCACCTCTCTTTATACCGCCGACAATATTGTTGGTGATGAAGAAGGAATGGATGTGAAACGATTTTTTAAAACGGTGCCAAAAACCGAAGAAACACTGAAGGTACTCCAGCAAAACGTGCGTAACAATGAAATGGTTTATGGACGTCTTGTTTCTTCTGATGAAACGGTTACTGTCATCATTGCCGAAATAAGAGACGATGTTTTCACCCAGGAATTTTACCACGAAATTCTGGAACTGGTAGCAGCTTTTCAAACCGACGACATTAAAATTCATGTTGCAGGCCGTCCTATTGTGGAAGGCACTATGGCATTACTCGGCCCTGCCGATATGAAACGGATGGTTCCCATTGTATTATTGGTGATCACCATCGTTTTATACTTTATGTTGAGGAGTGTCAGGAGTACTTTGCTGACAATGGCAGTGGTATTTTTCAGTACCCTTTGGAGTTTTGGATTAATGGCTATGGTAAATATTCCTATTTATGCTGTTTCCACTATGATTCCTGTAATGCTCATTGCAATCGGGGTTGCTGATGGTATTCATTTATACAGCCATTTGCATCTTTTTCAACGCAAGAATCCCGATGCCACAAAGAAAGAAGCAGTTACGGATATGATTAAGAACATGTGGAGCCCGGTGGCAATGACTTCCATAACAACGGCAGTTGGTTTTATCTCACTGCTTACTTCACAGGTTTATCCGATCAAGTATTTTGGAATTTTTACTGCCTTTGGTGTATTGGTTGCCATGGTATTATCATTAGTAATAATACCGGCAGGAATTATGATTTTTGGTCTTCCGAAACTAAAGAACGCTAAGAAGAAAAAGAAAAACAACAACTCGACATTTTACCAGAACTTTGCTTTAAAAGTTATCAGGTATAAACGTGTTTCCATTATTACCACTGCGGTAATTATCATCTTGTCAGTTTTCGGTATGCAGAAAATCTGGATCAACTCCAGCTTCCTGGATAAGTTTGAAAAGGATAGCGAGATTGTGCTTACCGATAAATTTATCAACGAGCATTTTGGAGGGACAACTTCCCTCAACCTGATATTAGATGCAGACGGGGAAAAAGATGCTTTCAAAAATCCGGAAGCCCTGAAACTGGTTGATAAAATGCAAAACCAATTGGAGAACGATCTCGAAGTTGTGGGAACGTCTTTTTCTCTTGCAGATTACATAAACCGGATGAACAAAGTGATGAATGCCAATGATGAGGCCTATAACACTATCCCTGACGACAGGAATATGATAGCCCAGTATTTGCTGCTTTACGAAATGTCGGGCGATCCGGAAAACCTTAACAAGGTAGTTGACTACGATTATGAAAAACTGAATGTAATGCTTCAGTTAAAAAGTGATAATTCAAGAGCCATCAATTCGGCCATTGCCATTATGGATTCTTATGAGGACGACTTCTCAGAAATGGGAATCAGCATGAAATATGCCGGAAGTGGTTACAAAGGGCTCATTTTTACTGATTTAATATTGGAAGGGCAAATCATGAGTTTAATACTCTCCATAATTATCGTAATCATACTCTTGTCGTTTATGTTCAAAAACATCAAAGCGGGAATTATCGGGGCAGTCCCAATTCTTATTACCGCTTTGATCAGTTTTGGGGTAATGGGGTTTCTGGATATTCCGCTCAGCACAACAACAGCTTTATTATCAAGTATTGCGATTGGAATCGGAATTGATTATGCTGTTCACTTTATCGAACAATATCGTGTGAATGCTAAAAAAACTGGTGACAAAGAACTTACTGCACAAAAAACCATGGCGCACTCGGGCAGGGCAATTTTATTCAATGCCATTGTAGTAATCGCTGGCTTTTTGGTATTGCTATTTTCGGTATTTCCTCCCAACCGTGAACTTGGTGCATTGGTATCGCTTAACATGTTCACCAGTTTTGTAGGAACACTAACTATAATGTTGGTTTTACTCAATGTTTCAAATTTATATTTTAAGAAAAGTAAATAATTGCACCATTAAATAAAAGAACAATGAAAGCACTAAAAATTACATCAATACTCACTGCAGTTATCATTGCAAGTGGGATTAACAGCCAACTCCACGCGCAGGAACTAACAGGAAGAGATATCGTCGAGAAAGTTTACAATCTCCCAACTGGAGGAGACCAAACCTCAGATCTTACGATGACCCTTATCAATAAAAGTGGGAAGGAAAGGATCAGAAAAATAAAACAATTCACAAAAGATATGGGCGACATGGAAAAGAGCATAATGTTTTTCCAGTCACCTGCAGACGTTAAAAACACATCATTCATGAACTGGACTTATGATGATGAAAGCAAAAGCGATGACCAGTGGATTTATCTTCCAACATTAAAAAAGGTAAAAAGAATTTCCAGCGACAGCAAAAGCGATTATTTCATGGGCTCCGACTTTACCTACGA
>JAOZTN010000002.1:0-3857 GCA_029942245.1 Bacteroidales bacterium
TCGTCAGGATGACAATTTTTATCTAAGAACCTGGTAATGTATCTGCCTGTTATAATTACAGAATTTTGAGTGTTGGTTAATTTTCGATTTTCGCTCCTTGCTCCTCGATTTTCGTTTTTCCCCGACCCCGGAGGGGGCCAGGGTGTGAGGTGGATTGATTATACTCTAAATTGTTTATTTTTGAACTCATGAAAAAACTCCTCCCCCTAATAATCATTGCCCTTTTATTCTCAGCGTGCTCCCCCCGTCCTACCAATCATAAGATCGGCTTCTCGGGCATGGCACAGGGCACCTATTACGCAGTGACATATTTTGATACACTTAACCGGAATTTTCAGCCGGAAATAGATTCCCTCCTGGATGCATTCGACATGTCTGTTTCCATGTGGGTAGAAGGCTCAGTGATCTCACGCATTAACCGAGGGGAGGAGGTTGCATGTGATTCGATCTTTATAAATACCTACTTGCTGGCGCGAAGCGTGGCTGAAGAGAGTATGGGTGAGTTCGATTATACTGTAGGACCCCTTGTGAATGTCTGGGGTTTTGGCTTCGAGGACAGGCGAAAAGTAGACCAGGCCATGGTCGACAGCTTGCTGCCCTTGATCGATTATCGTTACGTGAATCTGGATGGCGACAGGATCATCAAAGAAAAGGAAGGGATCAAGTTCGACTTCAATGCGGTTGCACAGGGCTATTCAGTTGATCTGGTAGGAGAATTCCTGTCAACGAAAGGCATTAAAAACTGCCTGGTCGATATTGGTGGAGAAGTGTTGGCAAAGGGCGAGAAGCCGGGTGTAGGCCCATGGCTTGTAGGGATAGAGAAACCTTCCGAAAATGAATACTCCGATCGTACGCTGGAGGCCACCATCGAATTGAGAGACCGGGCCATGGCAACCTCGGGCAATTACCGGAAGTTTTACGAAGAAGATGGAGTACGCTATTCTCATACCATCGATCCCGAAACAGGATTCCCGGTCAAACATTCCTTGTTAAGCGTATCGGTAATTGCCGATGATTGCGGGTCTGCAGATGCCTGGGCAACGGCATTTCTGGTCATGGGATTGGAAAAAGGAAAAAAATTCCTGGAAGAAAGAGACGACCTGGAAGCCTTTTTTATCTATTCAGGGGAAGAAGGTTTTCTGATGACCTGGGCCACCGAAGGGATGAAGGAATTGCTTCGCAACTAATGTTGGATGTTGGGTGTTGGATGTTGAATTAATTTCAGACTTCAGACTTCAAAGTTCTGAGTTCTGAAACTAGTTGTTCTCACAGATTTCACCACCCTTTTCCGTCCCACAGGTACATCCAAAACGCTCACCGGTTTCAGGATCTACACTGCTGCATTGTTTTTTGAACTCACCACCTTTTTTGAGGAACATTTTTATGGCGATGCCGCTAATGGCGAGTGCCAGTAATACAATTGTAATAAGGAGAATCTTAATGCCTGCAGTCATGATAATGTTGTTGCTTTTATAGAGTCAACAAAGATATGTAGAAATTGTTTGGAAACATCTCTAAATAATCCGGAAAAGTGTTGAGTGTTGAGTGTTGAGTTTGCACCTCACCCCCTGGCCCTCTCTCCTTCAGGAGAGGGGGAAAAGGGGGCAGGGGGTTAAGGGGGTGAGGTGTATAATTATAATTTCTTAGCGTAAGCAAGAACAATACCAGTAGCTACAGATGCATTCAGCGACTCCGCTCCACCATCAGCTGTTGGAATGGAGACTTTATGGGTGGCATGCCTGAGTACCTCCTGCCGGATACCTTTGGATTCATTTCCGATCACATATATGCCTTTTTCGGCCTTGGTATCCCAAATCGACTCACCATCCATGACGGTAGCATATACCGGCATCTTCGTGTTTGAAAGGTATGCGTTCAGATCGGTATAGTAAACCTTTACCCTGGCAATCGATCCCATGGTGGCTTGTACCACTTTAGGATTGTATGCTTCAACACAGTCGTTGGAGCAAATAATACTCCTTACACCAAACCAATCTGCCGTACGTATGATGGTTCCAAGATTACCGGGGTCGCGAATGCCGTCAAGCATGACCACCGTCCCGTCTTCTTCGCTGATCTCAGCTACATCCCGCTCCGGGATTTTGCAGACTGCCAGCACCTGGTTGGGAGTGCTGAGGTTGCTGATACGTTCCAGCTCTTTTGTACTGATCTGGTTAACTTCAGCCTTCAAATATTCAAACTTACCTTTACTGCCTTCTATCCACTCTTCCACCGCATAAACAACTTCTACTTTAATATCGGAAACAGGCAGTTCTCCAACGATCTTCGGCCCCTCGGCTATAAACAATCCATGTTCACGCCTGAACTTGATTTGCTTCAAAGACTGGATGTGTTTTATTTGTGCCTTACTTATCACAGTTTTGAGGGTTGAGGGTTGGGTGTTGAATTAATTTCTAGTATCTAGTATCAAGTATCAAGTCTCCTTAATGCGTCTTCGTCATACTTTCCGGAATAACCAACATAAAGTCCGCTATGGAGTCATTTTCCTCTTCGAGGGCATCAAGTGAAGCTTGCTCTACGCTTCCAATGGTCATAATTTTCAAACCCGGACGGTAGGCATTCAGGTACCATACGATGCCTTCAAAATTATTGCTGTGATAGGTGCCATGATAATGAACGAACACCTGTCCTTCATCCAGGTTCTCCAGGATAAAATATGCCATGCTAGCATCCTTGATGGCCTGTGCCTTGGGGAAATTATCCGACCCATGACCGCCCATGCCTTCACCCATCTCCAGCATCGCCTGATAACCCGGTAAGGATGGGTCATAAGGAATGGGCAGTGGAGGGAAGAACATCTTCGCATGATCACCCAGTTCATCCAGACCTTCAAAGCCTTTGCCAAACACAATGGAGGCATATCGCCTTGGAATATTTGTTGCGATGAATGGAATGCTGTTTTCTTTTGCAAATTCTATAAGAGGCTTATAGTCAGTTTCATAGTTTGGCCACAAACGTGCCTGCGACTCAAAGCTTCGCGTGCTGATCTCACCATCAATATATTCATCCAATATAAGCTGACCGTCCCTTTCGAACATCTCCGCGCCCAATACGAGTTGATCTCCCTTTTCTTTGAAAAGATCTGCGGTAAGTTCCAGTTGCAGCCAGTGGCAAATAGGATTGTTATGCAGCTCTCCGAAGAGGACTACATCTGCTTCCACGGCCTGCTTAAACAGCTTGGCATAGGAAACCTTTTTGCCTTTAATATTATAAATCTGGTATGCTGATTTATCGGCCTTCATCGCCATAAGTGAAAAGGCAATGAGGATAATAGGTATGACAAGTTTTTTCATTTTATCAGGTGTTTATACTTTTTTCTTATATCGTTACCAATAGGTACTGATTGTCCGTATTCATCAATCCTGACGAAGGTGATAGTGGTAGAACAGACCAGTTCCTCGTTGTGTGCTGAGAAATTAAATCTCCTGGCTTCAAGGATGATGGTGAGGGAAGAGTTCCCCATGCGCGACACTTCTCCGTAGATGCGGATGTGGTCATTTACCTTCACGGGTTTTTTAAACACAACCTCATCCATTTTGAGCGTGATCATGTTTGGTGTGCAGCAAACAGAAGCAGCAAAGGTGCCGCCGGCCTCATCGAGCCAGGCCAGCATTTTCCCGCCAAACAAGTTGTTGTAAATGCCTATATCACCGGTTTTGCATATCTGGGAGGAGACGAGGTTCATCTTATTTCTTTCTTTTGAGTTCTTCCGCATGGAACATCAGGGGAAGCAAGGCTTCTATGGAATCGACAGCCAGGACAGGGCCTGTTTCTCCTTTCATGACAACCCGGATCGGGCTTTTCTGTTGTATCTCATATTCGGCCATTACCTGCCG
>JAOZTN010000002.1:3957-19154 GCA_029942245.1 Bacteroidales bacterium
GCATAGGCATCTTTCAATGATGACTCTGCCAGTTCCATCAGATTCATATCAGCCTGACCGAGATCCGGCATAGAATCATATTCTTCAATGGTGATGCGAATGTCTTTTTTGACCATTAACTTATAATAAACAGTATATTATACAGAAAAAGGCAATAAACAGTTACGTTAACCTCTGCCCTTGTCTTTTGCCTCTTCGTTTGCCGCTTCTTCCTGAATATAGCTGCCATCAAGTATGGAGTTATAAGTAGCAGGATCATCGAGGATCTCTATGGCGCGCATGATCTCAGGATCTCCATGCAGGGAAGTTCTGATCTTTCCCTCCTGAAAATAATACCGTGTAACGATCTCGAGCTTGAGCAACTTGCTGATCTCTTCTTTATAGGTGATGAGATCTTCTTCTTTATTGTGCATCATCGCCTCTTTCAATTGCTGATACTGAGTCTCAAGGACTTCAAACGAACCTTCTGCTTCAGCTGATGCTTTCAGCCTCTTCAGATTTTCTTCACAGGCCGTAACGTAATCATAGTCCTTATCGGAAAGGAAAGCGATAAAATCCTCATAGGTTTCGTTGGTGATCTTGAAGTCTTCAGGTGTGTCGATCTCAGGATGTTCTCTTACATAAGCTGTTGTAAAATCGAAAATGAGAAACTTGGTAAAGAGGCTGCTCAGGATTCGGCTGTATTTCTTTGGTGGGATGCTGATATCAGGTTCGATGCCACCACCATCATACACTGTTCTTCCATTGCTGGTTTTAAACTCACTCACCAGTGAATCGGGGATCTTGGTATAGTAGCCATCCTCATCTTTCATCGAGTAATCGATGGCCTGTATACATCTCCCGGAGGGGATATAATATTTCGCTATGGTGACCTTCATCTGTGAATTATAACTCAGCGGGATCACATTCTGTACCAGCCCTTTTCCGAAAGAACGTTGGCCGAGAACTACGCCGCGGTCCATGTCCTGTATCGCCCCTGCTACAATCTCTGATGCAGAAGCGCTGTGTGCATTCACGAGCACCACAAGCGGAATCCTCGTATCGATGCCGGCAAAGCGTGTATGATGTTCCTGATTCCTGTCTTTAAGTCTGCCTTTTGTGCTTACAACCAATTGTCCTTTATCTACGAAAATGTTAGTCACATTTACGGCTTCGTTCAACAAACCCCCGCCATTGTTCCTTAGGTCGAGGATCAAACCTTTCACCTCATCATGCTTGGCCTGCAGGTCGAGATAGGCATCTTTAACCTGTACCCCGGCATTTTGTGTAAAACCGGTAAGCTTGATATATCCAACACCATTGGCGAGCATTCCATAAAACGGGATGTCTTTGATGGTAATATTTTCACGTGTGATCTCAATCTCCAGGGGCTTATCCTCGCCATCTCTTTCAACAACAAGGGAGATACTGGTGCCAGGCTGCCCTTTAAGAAATTTGCTGACTTCATCGGAAGGCTTGTCTACCATGTCCTCCCCATTGATGCTCAATACCCTGTCGCCGGCTTTCAGGCCCGATTTATGGGCGGGAGATCCTTCGTAAGGCTCTGAGATAACAACATACTCACCATTTTTATGGATGAGTGACCCGATCCCACCATATTGGCCGGTAGTGATCATGCGGTAATCCTCGATCTGGGATTCAGGGATATAAACGGTATATGGGTCCAGGGTGCTGAGCATCGACTCTATGCCCCCAACCATCAGTTCACCCGGGTTGATCTCATCTACATAATTCTTATTCAACTCATTATACATGGAAATGAAGATTTCCAGGTTTTTGGAAATCTCGAAATTGTTTTCATTCTGTGCCCTGCCGGTCAGGGATATACTGAAAATGAAGATGATGGCGATCAGGATCGATCGTACATTTTGTTTATGGGTCATGATGTAGGATTATTTTGATGTAAATGGAGTTCTAACTCTGAAATCAAACGATTTAAGAGCTTGATTATTTTCTTTTCAACCTCAGAATATACTTCCGCCTCTTTTGCTATATAAATAATAGAAAAATCGCATTGTACACCCTTCTCTTCCAGGAATTCATAAAGGATGTATTTATTTATGCGATATGCTTCTCTGATCAGGCGTTTCATATGGTTTCTTTCAGAAGCTTTTCTGAAGTGCTTTTTAGAAACGCTGATGAGCACACGGGCAGGGTAGCGGCCATTGTCTTTCCTCAACTGCCAGTTCACCTTAAAAGGGTGTACAAGGAAATTTCTCGCCGAAGAAAAAAGAGTTTTGATCACCCGATTGCTCTTCAGACGTTCTTCCTTTCTGTATATGTGCTTTACTCGCATTCTTTTACATTTGGCGGCACAAAAAAAGGGATAAACGTATTTACCCCCTTTGATTCCTTAATACTATGTAAACTACGTTTACTTCTTTTTGTTCATTTTCTGAATATATTGCTCAATGGCCATAGTCATTGATGGCGCCGTTTTGGTGGGAGCTGATATATTCAGTTTCAAGCCTGCATCATCAACAGCTTTGGCTGTAGTAGGGCCAAAAGCAGCGATCAGGGTAGAGTTCTGTTCGAATTTCGGAAAGTTTTTAATCAATGATTTTACACCTGATGGGCTGAAAAAGATCAGCATGTCATATTCCTTGATGTTGAGGTGTGAAAGATCACTGGCAAGCGTTTTGTAAAAAACGGCTTTCTGATAATCTATACTCTGATCGTCCAGCTGTTTCGTCATACTGGCCTTATGGATTTCAGAGCATGGCAGCAGATACTTCTCATCTTTATGCTTCTTGATGAGTTCCAATAACTGCTCAAAACTCTGTTTACCATGGAATATCTTCCTTTTTCGGTACTGCACATATTTCTGCAGATAGAATGCTGTCGATTCTGAAATACAGAAATACTTCATGGTATCAGGAATTTCTATCCTCAGTTCTTTGGCCAGACGAAAGAAATGATCCACTGCATTCCTACTGGTAAAAATAATAGCTGTAAAATCGAGTAGCTGAATCCGGTTTTGCCTGAACTCTTTAGAACAAATGCCTTCTATTTTGATGAACTTGTTGAAATCGATGTTAAGACTATGGTTCCTGGCAAGTTCCCCGTAAGGAGACTTTTCCAGATCTGCTGGCTCTGGTTGAGATACAAGAATGTTTTTAATCTTCACTTTAGCACCTTTTTAGTAAAACAAATGATACTTTCTATTACCTGTCTATTCCTATATCTTTTATAGGATCATGTTTCGAATCAATATTTTAGCCAGAACGATCAATGGTAAAATTTCGAGGGTGCAAAGATACAAAAATAAATGAAATACGGAAAAATTTATGACCGTAAATCCTATAGTAGCTTCACGCAATAACCTGTAGGTATAAATAAATGCGATTACTAGAAGGCTGATATAGAAGAAGATATTAGCCTGAGCAAAAGCCATACAGGCTACGAGAGGAAGCAATACGATGCCGGCGAAGAGATTGAAGAGATACATATTGGCAAGTAACTCCCGGGAGTTTTCACCGGTGTTAAAAAGAAGAGATAAAATTTTTGAAAGGATCACTTTCATAAGCCAGAATCCCAGGAAAAAGCCAAGTATGGATAAATAGAGCATCCCTTCCGGCAGCAAAAATTCTACTTCTGATACTATGGGTATGGAAAGGTAAACGAAGAGCGATATCACCGCCAGGTAGACCACGAACAATACCAATCCTATCCTTTCATTGAAGAGGTTTCCCTCCCTGATGAGCTGGTTGGCGTAATTCTTGGCAAAGGCAGCCCTGAAGATCATCTCCAGCCTTCTTCTGAAAAACAATCTTCCCCAGGCCAGGAGGATGAAGGAAAATATCAGTATTCCGGAAACCCAAAAAGGGTGATCATGGACAGGCCTGCTGTCTATCTGGATCTCGTGTGTATTCATGCCGGCATCGATCAGTGACTGATAGGCTTCCGGAGGATTTTCCCTGACTACGGTATCAGCAGTGATGCTATCTGATTGGAATATGGGCATGCGCATAGTGATGAACACAAATTTAATCAATAATTGGCTACACTGATAAGGCGGATTTTTATATATTTGTCAGAGAGGCTATCATATGAGAAAACAAGCGTTAATCGTGTAGCCATTTAACCTTTTAACCATCTAGTTATGTATAACATCATCATCTTCGGCCCTCCGGGCTCAGGAAAAGGCACACAGAGTATCAAACTTGCAGAAAAGTACGGTTTAACACATCTTTCCACCGGCGATATTCTCAGGGCAGAGATCAAGGCAAAATCTGAACTGGGCCTGAAGGTGCAGGCGGTGATCGAGAGAGGGGAACTTGTTTCCGATAACCTTCTCCTCGACCTGCTGCGTTCAGCTTTACTGAAACATCCCGGAACAGAAGGATTCCTTTTCGATGGTTTCCCAAGAACCACCCGGCAGGCTCATGATCTGGAAGAACTTCTCAGGGAAATAAACGGGGCTGTGGATGTGGTCCTGGCACTGGATGTAGATGATGATGAGCTCATGGGACGTTTGCTGAAACGTGCTCAGATAGAAGGCCGCAAGGATGATACGCAAGAGGTGATCTCAAACAGGTTAAATGTGTATCATAGCCAGACCAAGCCTTTGATGAATCATTACGATGCTCAGGGCAAGATGGAAAGTGTTCATGGAGTAGGCTCGATCGATGAGATCTTCAACCGCCTCTGTGAAAAGATTACGAAATAGTATAGAGTAATTAGTACTGAGTATTGAGTACAGCCTATTGTCTCAAGTCTCGAGTCTCAAGTCTCATTACTTCTTCAGCTGCTTAGAAACACTTACAGTGTTATCTTCATTGTAAGTCACCTCAAACCCAAGTTTCTTAAATACTGCTACCATGGCTTTGTTCTCCTTGGTGGTTTCGGCAAAGATGCGTTTCATCTTCCACTTCTTGGCAATGTCTTCACAGTATGTAGTGAGAATGGTGCCTAGCTCACGCTTTTGGAAAGCATCGGTAATGAGAATTGCATACTCTACTGTTGTCAGGTCAGGGTCAGAGATCAAGCGGCCAACGGCGATCAGTTTCTTTTCACCTTTCTCTTCTATCTCGGCTACAATGCCAATTTCCCTGGCATAATCAATGTAGCAGAACTGTGTTGCAACCTCATGTGAATCGAAATGGAAGTTATACCTGAAACGGGAGTAGATCGATTCCTTTGAGCAACTGCTCAGCAGGTCAAGCCACAGTGGCTCATCTTCAGGTTTGATGGGGCGGAGCACGATAGGTGTCCCGTCATTGAGCTTGGATTTCTTGATGAGCTTATCCGGATAGGGATGAAGCAGGAGGTGTGAATACTCAGGCAGCTTCTTGCCGATCACCTCCTTATCGAGAACAATGCGCGCATCCAGGGCAATTGCATCATCAGATGTTACCAACAGTGGGTTGATATCAAGTTCTGCGATCTCCGGGTAATCTGCCGCCAGGTATGACATCCTGATCAGTATCTCGATAAGTTTGTCGATGGCTTTAGGAGAGCTTCCCCTGTAGCCCCTGAGCAATGGATAGATCTTCAGGTTCTTTATCATCCTGAGAGCCAGTGTTTCGTTGAGTGGTGGAAACCCAAGTGATTTATCCATGAATAACTCGGCAGAAGTACCGCCCATACCTACCATGATGGATGTTCCGAAGACGGGATCCTTCTTAATGCCCAGTATGAGTTCTACAGCATCCTTGGCATTGAACATAGGTTGAACAGTAACGCCTTCTATATTGGCTTCAGGCATCTTTTTCTTGATGTTTCCAGTCATGTTTTTATATGTCATCCACACCGTGTTTTCATCCTTGATGTTCAGCGCTACTCCGCCCATATCAGATTTGTGGGTAATATCGGGTGAATGTATCTTGATCACAACCGGATAGCCGATCTTATTAGCAATGTCGGCTGCTTGCAAAGCAGAACGGGCAATCTGTGGCCTGGTTGTATTGATGCCATAGGCATCGATGAGTGATTTCGACACTTCCTCTGAAAGGATGGTTCCCTTATCGAAGTGCTCAGCCGAAAATTCTTTCCTTACCTTCTTGCGGTCCATCTCAAACGAAACAGGAATATCCCGTGGTGTTTCAAAAAGGACTTCAAGATTATTGGCATAATGGGCCAGGGTCATGAATGCCCTGATCGCATCCTCGGGTGTCTGGTAAACAGCAATTCCCTTGTTCAGGAAGATCCGCTTTCCTTCCTGCATGGTTTGTCCTCCCATCCATGCAGCCAGAATAGGCTTTGAATGATGCTCAGATATCTTAGTAATGGCTTCGGCTGTTTTAGTAGGATCAGTCATCGCTTGCGGGGTGAGGATTACCAGTACAGCATCCACCTTTTCATCTTGCAGCACGATCTCAGTGGCTTGAGCAAATCGTTCAGGGGGTGCATCCCCGATCACGTCGACAGGGTTGCCATGTGACCAGAACGGGGGTAAAACCTCATTTAGTTTTTCCATGGTCTCATCAGAGAGTAAGGTCAATCCTCCTCCCTTGGAAATAAGCATATCGGTAGCCATTACGCCCGGTCCCCCGGCATTGGTTACAATGGCCAGCTTGGAGCCCTTGGGAATATTCCTTCTGGAGATGAGATCAGTGAAGTTGAAGATATCACCGATGTCGTAAACCCTGGCAATACCGGCACGTTCGAATACGGCATCATAAATATTGTCTTCCGAAGCCATGGCTCCGGTATGTGAGGCAGCAGCGGCAGCAGATTCCGGATAACGGCCGGCTTTATAAACGATGATGGGTTTTTTCCGGGCAAAAGCACGGGCTGCAGTCATAAATTCGCGTGCAAAAGTGATGCTCTCTACATATAGCACAATGGATTTGGTGTTCGGATCCTGTCCGAAATAATCAATCAGGTCCCCAAAACCGATATCCATGGTATTTCCAATGGATACGAAGTATGAGAAACCAATATTTTGTTCGATGGCCCAGTCCAGGGCAGAGGTACAAAGGGCTCCTGATTGTGAGATGAAGGCCACATTCCCTTTCGTGGGCATGGCATTTGCAAAGCTGACATTCATCTTGAAACCAGGTACGATGATCCCAAGACAGTTGGGTCCGATCACCCGCATGCCATCGTATTTCGCCACTTCAGCTTTAACCTCTTCTTCCAGCTTACGTCCTTTTTCACCTGATTCTTTAAATCCGGCCGACATGATTATAATGCCGAGTACACCCGCCTCACCACATTCTTTTATGAGCTGAGGAACACGATGACCCGAAGTAGCAATCACTGCCAGGTCGGGAGTATTGGGCACGCTTTTAATGTCAGGGTAGCATGAGATCCCCATCACAGCTTCATACTTTGGGTTAATGGGGTATACCACACCCTGATATCCACCGCCAACGATGTTTTTAAGGGCGATTCCGGCTACAGAATCCGGGTTGTTTGATACTCCGATAAGGGCAATCCTTTTCGGTTTAAAGATCTTATCGAGTGTTCTGATAGACATGGCCAGTGAGATTTATAGATTATTGTCTTTTTTGCACCTTGCTAAAAAGTGCTGCAAAGGTAGGAACAATAATGTATATTGTGAATGAATTAACATAAAATTAAAGCAATAAAAAAACCCGCTCATTTTCATGAGCGGGTTGAAGTTAGTAAGTCTATTCTATTCAGCTTTCTTGGGTGTTTTAAGAAGAATAGTAAGGACCGTTCCAATGAGCACAGCTACACCGGTTATGGTGAAAGCGAGTCCGAAATTGCCAAGGTCACCCAGACGGCCACCCAGCATGGGTCCTAAAATTCCACCCACTCCATATGAGAGAAATATAAATGGATAGTTTTGCCCCACGTTCTTTGTACCAAAAGTATCAGCAGTGATAGTGGGGAATAGAGCAAAGTTACCACCGAAGTTAAAACCGATCAGTGTTGCTCCAATATAAAGCAGGATCTCATTCCCTGCCATGAAGGTGAAGAGAATTACAATGATACCCTGAGTAGCAGTCATGATGATGATCGATGTTTTTCTTCCGATCTTATCACTCATCATGCCCCAGAGGATACGTCCTAATCCATTTGCAAGGCTGAAGAATACAGCCATGGCTGTTCCGGCAACCGCACTGGCTGATACCGGATCCATCCCTGCATTCTGTAAAGCTTCAATGGGGTATAATTTCATTAGCCCAATCGACATGAGCCCGGCACCTGCACTGAATACGAAAGTGAGGAAGATCATGTAAAACTGAGGGGTTCTCAGCATCTGGCCGCTGGTGAAGTTAACGATACCTTTAGCAGATGCACCTGTTGCACTTGCATCGGGTGGATTATATCCCTTGGGCTTCCATCCTTCGGGAGGAAAAACCATCCACATCCCACCAATGATGACCATGGCTGCAAATGCGATCCCATAAATAGTGAATGTGCTGGAAAGTCCAACATTTTCCATCAGGTGGCCCCATGAACCGGCCAGTTTGACCCATCCCATGGCACCAAAGCCGAATCCGGCGACTGCCAGTCCAGTGATCATACCTTTTTTGTCGGGGAACCATCGCATACCAACAGCGATTGGAACTACATAAGCAAAACCGATACCGGCACCTCCGATGAGTCCGATCAGGATGACCAGTGCCCAGAAATCTGTGCCACCAAGTAGTCCTGCAAGGGCATATCCAAGGCCAAGCACTATACCGCCCAGAAAAGCAAGGTTTCTTGGTCCCCAGGCAGTTAGCCTTTTACCGGCAATTACCATAAAGAGCGCAAATGCTGCGAGGCCAACTGAGAAAACAACCTGTGTTTCCATCTTCGACCATCCTGCTTCTATGAGGTCAGGTGTAAATACCGACCAGGCATAGATGGCACCAAGGGCAAGCTGGATCAGAATAGCTCCGACAACAACCAGCCAGCGATTCATAACTTTTTTATTTTCCATGTTATTTGGTTTTTAAAAAGGCACTCCGGAAACACCAGGGAATCCGGAATGCCTTTCATATGAATGAAGATTTATCGTTTTACTTCAACTTTTGCTCCTGAGATGATATCTTCAACCACGCCCGGATCGAGCAGGGTGGAAGTATCTCCGAGGTTAGAGGCATCGCCTTCTCCAATTTTACGGAGAATTCTTCTCATGATCTTACCCGAACGGGTTTTTGGAAGTCCGCTCACGACCTGGATCTGGTCAGGTTTGGCAATAGGTCCGATAAATTTGGTAACAGTAGCCCTGATCTCTTTTTCGATGTTTTGTGCTTCATCATCTGAAAGCTCATCACAGATCACATAGGCGTAGATACCGGCTCCCTTGATATCGTGCGGGTAACCAACAACAGCTGATTCAACAACCTTTGGATGCTGGTTAATGGCATCCTCAACTTCTGCAGTACCGATTCTGTGGCCCGATACGTTGATAACATCATCAACACGGCCCATGATCCTGTAATATCCTTCCTCGTCACGTTTGGCACCATCGCCTGTGAAATAAAGGTTCTTGTAAGCTGAGAAATAGGTCGTACGGCAACGATCGTGATCACCATAGAGTGACCTGAGCATTCCCGGCCATGGGAATTTGATGCAAAGGTTCCCTTCAACACCATTGCCTTTCAGCTCATTTCCTTCCTGGTCAACAATGATAGGTTGAACACCTGGAAGTGGTAATGTAGCAAATGATGGTTTGGTTGGGGTGATCCCAGCCAGCGGAGTGATCATGATACCACCGGTTTCAGTCTGCCACCAGGTATCAACGATGGGGCAATTGCCTTTACCAATAACATCGTGGTACCAGCGCCATGCCTCATCATTGATAGGCTCACCAACAGTACCCAGTGTTTTCAGAGTGCTGAGGTCGTGCTTGGTTGCAAATTCATTACCCTGCGCGATCAGTGCACGGATAGCTGTAGGAGCAGTATAGAACTGGTTCACTTTGTGTTTATCAACCACATCCCAGAACCTGCCTGCATCCGGCCATGTAGGTACGCCTTCGAACATCACGGATACAGCTCCTGTAAGCAGCGGCCCGTAAACGATGTATGAATGACCTGTAACCCAGCCAATATCGGCAGTACACCAATAGATGTCGCCTTCGCTGTACTGGAATACATTTTTGAAGGTGTATTCAGCATAGATCATGTAACCGGCAGTAGTATGGAGTACACCTTTAGGTTTTCCTGTTGAACCTGATGTGTAAAGAATGAAGAGGGTATCTTCAGAATCCATTTCTTCAGCTTCGCATACAGTATCCATACCATCAATAGCATCATGCCACCAGACATCGCGGCCGTCAACCCACTTAATGTCTTCTCCGGTACGTTTATAAACGATCACGTTATCAACACATGGGCATGATTCGCATGCTTCATCAACGATGCTTTTCAGTGGAATGCTTTTGGTTCCGCGGTATCCACCGTCAGAAGTCACAACTACATTACAGAGAGAGTCATTGATACGGTCGGCAAGGGCGTTGGCTGAGAAGCCTGCAAAAACGATGGAGTGAATGGCCCCGATCCTGGCACATGCAAGCATGGCAACAGGAAGTTCAAGGATCATCGGAAGGTAAAGGGCAACCCTGTCACCTTTTTTCACACCTTTTGCTTTTAAAGCATTGGCAAACTGGCATACCTTTTCATAAAGTTCACCATAAGTAATGGAAATTGAGGCTTCTTTAGGATCATTGGCTTCCCATAGCAGCGCTGTTTGATCCTTACGGTGAGGAAGGTTCCTCTCGAAAATGTTCTCGGTAATATTTAGTTTACCGTTCACAAACCAGTTTACATTTGGTTCTGTAAAGTTCCAATCAAGAACTTTGTCCCATTTTTTTCTCCAGATATAATCTTCAGCAATATCTCCCCAGAATTTTTCAGGGTTGTCAACGCTTTCCCCGTATTTCTGAAAATACTCCATCAGACTGGTGATCTTGTTTTTCATAGTGGTTATAAATTTTGATTGTGATTAATGGATTTATATTTCTTGTTACTAGTTGCTCGTTACTGGTTGCTGGTTACTGGTTATTGGTTACTGGTTACTGGTTACTGGTTTCTTGTTTCGAGTCTCAAGTTTTGGGTTTATTTCTGACTTCTGACTTCTGACTTCTGATATCTGATATCTGATTTCCTTGTCGCTTAAAAGAAGAAATATACGCCAAGTAAGAAGCGTACATTTCCAATTTCTTTAGAATCTGTAACCATTCCTTTTGAGTCGATATTTAAGATCCCGTTCGCATCTTTAGTTGCATATGCAGCTACAGTATATTCTATTTCAGGAGCGATTCTGAATTTCCCTGAATTATATACAAAGCGAGGGGATATCCTGTACAGGTATGCGATATCAGCACCACGCTGGTATGTTGGTCCTGAAATGTCTTTATCTGCTCCCAGGTTTTTAGAATAACCTGCCAGCAGCCCTACCTGCCATTTCTTACCATTGCTGTGAATATCGAGCCAACCGGAAGCAGTTGTAATTGGTGTATAATTCCTGTAATCCTTCATCGGGTCACTCAAACTTTCAACAGCATAACCACCGATCATCAGCCAGTTGAATGGATCCTGTGCATATACCCCCTGGATTTTGAAGGTGACCTTGGGGAATTTCATTTTCAGGAAGATCATTTCAGAAATAGAAGTAATCGTTTCTGAGGTTTTGTAATTGCTGTCAGTTTCCAGGCGAGGTGTCAGCATTTTGAAGTTCACGCTGGCTCCAATGGCAAATTCTTTGTTTTCTTCCGTATTTATATTCCTGTATTCAAAGCGAAGGTTTAATGTCGGAACAGCGCTGTTGCGGAGGTATTGACGACCGGGGCCTTGAGGACCTGTACTTGTAAAATCAAGTTGAGACAGAGCAGTGAAGATCAAATTGAATTTTCCCAGGTTCTGGGTTACTCTTATCTGAGGGTTCCTGGTAAAAGGAATAAAGGGTGCGCCGGTATTAAATGAAACGACTCCCGGGAAGCAATAGGTTACAAAATTCGGATGCCAGTATTGTCCGACAAGCAAGGCTGTTTTTTTCCATTGCAGCTTAACAAATGCATGGCGCAACCTAAAACCGTTGATGTCACCATTGGTATGGCCGAAAAAAGCCCCTTCTATCACCCCGGAGGTTTTGGCACCAAGTGCATCCGGTCCGGTGATGGTACCACGAAGCCGGGTCTGGATGGAAAGCATATTGAAACTTGCTTTGGCGTTGATGTCATTTCCTTCCACATCCAGTTTTTCATTGGCAGGGTAGAGGAGGAAGTGGCCCTCACGGGCTGCCACTGTTTGCCGTGAATCCCAGAAGATGTCAGTTTTGACAAATCCTGAGAATTTGATTCCAAAATTTGGCGAATCCTGTGCGATTGTGCTTGCTGCCAGGATGACTGAGAATACGAATAAAAACAGGCCTTTTTTCATATTGGTTTGTGGGTTTTGATTCTTTGTTAAATAATTAACAACTAAATTCTTAGGCCAACAAAATTAGTATAATTTTCCTCATATGAAAATCAAGTATCTGACATATGTAGTAAGGTCTAAGTAGCTTTTAATCAGGGAGTAATAGGTGTTTTCTCGTGGCCATGAAATGGGCTGCATGTCGTAAATATCAGATAGGCAGATAGTTAGCCCATTATTTCGGCTTAGAAAAATTCCATGTCAGCCTGATAATTTAGAGGCATTTTAAATTATTTGCAGGAGGGTAAAGATGCTCGGAATCCCTTGTCGTATTTGCTTTTTGTACAAAAAAAGGCAGCCCGGAAAAGCGGACTGCCTGCTAATATTTTTTGATTCTAAATTACATTGAATCAACAAGTTCATCAGTGAGTTCCATATTATGGAAAACATTCTGAACATCGTCGTCCTCTTCGAAGCTTTCTATGATCTTCATGACCTTCTTAGAATCTTCGAGACTGAGTGTCGTAGTATCCTTAGGGATTCTACGTAATTCTGCACTTTCCGGCTCGATAGCCAGTTCATCCAGTTTCTTCATCAGGGTACCGAAATCCTCCATTGCTGTAGTAACCGTAACAAAGCTTTCTTCTACTTCAAGATCTTCGGCACCGGCATCGATCATTTCCAATTCAAACTCATCCTGGTCGAGGTCGCCCAGAGGGATGGTAAAAACGCCTTTACGATCGAACATGAAACTGAGCGAACCATTGGTGCCCAGGTTACCACTATACTTGTTGAAGATCGATCTTACATTGCTGACGGTTCTCTGTTGATTATCTGACGTGCATTCAACATATGCTGCAATACCGTGTGGCAGATAGCCTTCAAAAGTGTATTCCACAAAGGTGCTTCCATCTTTGTCTTTTCCCTTGTTGATGGCCCTTTCAATGTTGTCTTTCGGCATACTGGCACCCTTGGCGTTGGCAATAGCCAGGCGCAGTCTTGGATTAGCATCAGGGTCCGGGCCACTCTCTTTCACAGCGATGGTGATCTCTTTAATGATCTTGGAAAAGATCTTCGAACGCTTGGCGTCATTGGCGCCCTTCTTTCTTTTAATGGTGGACCATTTATTGTGACCTGACATTATGTTTGTTTTTAGTTCGCACTTTAATTTCGGACTTACAAATATAACAAAAAGTGTTGGGTGTTGAGTGTTGAGTTTTTGGCGTTGGATTATTTTAGAATTTAGAACTTAAAATTATTGCGACAGAGGCACCGAGTCGCAGAGTTTTACAGCCAATTATGCATGTAAAATGGGGTCGTGTTCCGTGCCATGGTACATTTGAAATGGGCAATGCCGAATGGGCAATGAAAAAGCCCAATGCCAAACGCACAAAATAAAAAAAGGGAAACAGCCATCGGCCATTTCCCCATTTCAGGATATCGGAACGGATCTACCATCCCAATAAGGTTATACCTGCTGCAAACTGATGCAATTCAGGTCCCTTGTCCGCACGGAACATGGTAATCATATTGTATGTCGCAAACAGGTTAATAAATCCCCAGCCGATACGAAAAGAGGCATCTGCCTTAAAAGGCTGGAGATGAAAGTCGTCATAGGTATGGGTTTTGCTATAATTAGGTGAAGTCCGTGCCCATACATCTTCATATTGACCTGTTGACGGGTCATACTGGGTGAGCGTGTATTCTTTATTCAACTCATTGTAATATTTCTTCTGCCATGACCACAGCCTTACGCCCAGGATCACACCCAGACTTACATGAAATGAATTGCGTTTACGAAGAGTCTGGTTCTGCCATTCGAACAGAAGTGGGATCTGCAGGTATGCAATGGCCAGCTTCGATTTCCTGATGCTGATGCCCTCGTCAATATATCCGACCAGGTATGCTGAGTCAGGGTTTAGTGTAGTCTGTTTACGGAAACGATAGTTGTTCCACTGCAGCCCTATACCGGTGAGCATACCCCATTCCTGGTTTTTACTCAGAGCAATATTCTGCTCATAGAAGTTCATGTTCACCTGGTAACCTTTACCCATGTCCATGTCCATATATTCATCTTCCGGACTGAACTTCATATTGAAATCCTTGGTCAGGTAACCATTTACTCCCAATTCAAAACCTGCCCAATGACCATTAAATTTGCGTTTTTTTACTTTGCACCACTTCACATTTCCATCATCGGTTACCACCAGTCGCCTGTTGCCAATGGTGATCTTTGTGCTGTCATCTTCGATCACCTCTACATATATCCCGGCAATCTTTACTTTGGTGGTGTCACCATAATTATTGGTTTCTATCCGCAGGTTTTCATTCTCACCAATTACTTCTCCTGCCACAATGGTCAGCGTTTCAGGCTTCCCAACAACATCGATGCTGCCGGCACCTTTGGTATTGGAAACAACTTCCGTTGTTGCCTGTACGCTGGCTGATCCTGCACCACTTACGTTGGCTTTGCTCTCCTCGGTGAGCAGCTTTGAAGCGGAAAGGTCTCCTGCACCACTTACATTGAGCATATGTTTGCTTACTTCACCCGTCAGCAGAACACTGGCAGCACCGGAAACGTCAGTAGTTAGTTGGTTAAAATATACTTCCAACTCTACATCTGAGGCACCACTTGCTTTTAGCTTTAAATTTTCACCTTTCAATGCTGTAATGCCTTCCAGGCTGGCAGCACCATGGATATCGAGGCGTTCCACATTAGGAGTGGTGATATAAACGACCAGCTTATCGGAGTTCTTGATGCCTTTGGAAGAGATCTCCAATGTTCCGTTGTTTACTTTGGTGATAACCTTATCGATGTGCTTCGATTCAGTTTCTACCACGACCCTGGTTATATCAGCCTGGCTGAGGAAAATGTCAAAAGCCCCTCCTGCATCTACTGCAGTAAACTCACCAACATCTCGTGTTTCTTTGCTG
>JAOZTN010000002.1:19254-75494 GCA_029942245.1 Bacteroidales bacterium
CGCTCGGGACATGCATTGGGTATTGGATATAGGGTGTCCGGGATAACAATACGACCTTGTTTGAAGCAAGTGTGTTGAGTGTAGCTATTTTATTGGGGGAGGCAGCTTCTATTTTTTCAATGCTGATATTTTCCCTGCCGGGAGAACTGATCTTCAGTTCTTCTGCTTTGCGGAAACTCATATCAATCAACTTCTGCTTGGAAGAAATAAGCTCAGTTGAGATGCTTTCCAGCCTGGAAAGATTGTTCAGCTGTCGGAGGGGTGTAACATCAGGGCTGAAGATGAGCCAGATGCCAGCGCTAAATAACAATAGTATGGCTGCAGCAGCGGCGTATCTCGCAGCCAGTGGAATGATGGCAACACGCTTTTTCAGGGATGCATGATGAGGATAAGTGATACCGTTATCGGGCTGAAGCTTTGTTTTGGTGTAAAGAACGCTTAGTTCAAAGCCCTCTTTGTCCATCGCAGCATCACCTTCGATGATGGCAATGGCCTTTTCATCCTCCAGGGGGATGCCGGTCTCCTCAGATCTCTTAAGGGATGACTTATTCTCAAACCGGATGTCAAGATCAGGTTTAAAGATCATCTCATCAAATCCTTCGTCCTTATGTTTGTTCTTATCCATTTATATTACATGCTCAGGGCTTACGATATAATTTTTCAAAAATACCCTTGCCCTGTAGATATATACTTTTACCTGTGACTCGTTCAGGCCCGTGATCTCTCCAATCTCCTGGTATGAATACCCTTCGTAATCGCGGAGCAGGATCACCGAACGCTGCACTTCATTCAGTTTCTTCAGTGCCTCATCCAGCACTTCCCTGAGGTCAGAATAATCATGGAAGGTAGTATTGCCTGCTTCAGGCATATCTTCCAGATTGTTCGTGTGCTTGTTTCTCCTGATCAGGTCGATCATGGTATGATATGCTGTGGTAAATAAGTATGACTTGGCCTTATCCGCAGCCAGCTTTTTATGATTTACCCATAGCTTCTCAAAGGCATCCTGCACCACATCCTGCGCACCATGCTCATCCTTCAGGTTTTTCAGGATAAACCTGAACACACCATCAGCATGCTGATCCACACAATTATTATATTCACGGGTAGTCATTGATCCAATAAGCCTAATATCCTGATTTAATGATATGACGGATTACTATGGATAAAGTTACACAAAAAAAAGTGTTGGGTGTTGGATGTTGAGTGTTGGATTGGTTTTCGATGAAAGCTAATCAAGTTTCAAAACAGCAAGAAAAGCCTGCTGTGGCACTTCAACGTTCCCTACCTGACGCATGCGCTTCTTGCCCTTTTTCTGCTTTTCGAGGAGCTTGCGCTTACGAGTGATGTCCCCGCCATAACATTTGGCTGTAACATCTTTTCTTAAGGCCTTCACGGTTTCACGGGCGATGATCTTGGCGCCGATGCCTGCCTGTATGGCAATATCGAATTGTTGCCTTGGAATCAGCTCTTTCAGCTTTACGCAAATGCGCCTGCCGAAATCATAGGCATTATCGCGATGGATCAAGGTAGAAAGGGCATCAACGGGTTCACCATTGAGCAGGATGTCGAGTTTGACCAGGTTGGCAGGCCTGTATTCCGACTGATGATAGTCGAAGGAGGCATATCCTTTGGAAATGCTTTTCAGCTTGTCATAGAAGTCGAAGACGATCTCGCCCAGTGGCATCTCAAAGGTTACCTCTACACGGTCGCTGGTGAGGTATACCTGGTTTTTCAGGGCTCCCCTTTTATCGATACATAATTTCATCACCGATCCCACATACTCCGTCTTGGAAATGACCTGGGCAATGATGTATGGTTCTTCTATATGGTCGATATATATCTGGTCCGGGAGGCCGGAAGGGTTATGCACTTCAATGACCTCTCCCTTATTCGATACTACTTTATAGGAAACGTTCGGTACGGTGGTGATCACGTTCATGTCGAACTCACGATCGAGCCTTTCCTGTATGATTTCCATATGCAATAGCCCGAGGAACCCACAGCGGAATCCAAATCCTAGTGCCGCAGATGATTCAGGCTCAAAAGTGAGGGAAGCATCATTCAGTTGCAGCTTCTCGATGGAAGCCCTCAATTCTTCATAGTCATCGGCATCCACAGGGTAAATACCGGCGAAAACCATGGGTTTTACTTCTTCAAAGCCGTCAATGGCTATATCGCTGGGGTTTTCGATATGTGTTATCGTATCACCTACTTTTACTTCCTTGGATGATTTGATCCCAGAAATAATGTATCCCACATCGCCTGCAGAAAGTTGCTTCCTGGCTTCAGGTTTCAGTTTTAATACTCCGACTTCATCTGCATTATATTCTTTATGGGTGCTAATGAATTTTACATCATCACCTTTGATTATAGTACCATTCAGGATCCTGATGTAAGCAATGATGCCGCGGTAGGAGTTGAATACGGAATCAAAGATTAAGGCTTGAAGGGGTGCATCAGGATCACCCTTTGGCGCAGGGACTTTTTCGATGATGTCCTCCAGTATCCTGTCTACGCCATAGCCCGTCTTTCCGCTGGCTTCAATGATACTGTCTCTGTCGCATCCGATTAAATCCACGATCTGGTCTTTCACATCCTCAGGCATTGCCGCTTCCAGGTCCATCTTGTTCAAAACCGGGATGATCTCCAGGTCGTTATCGATGGCCAGGTAGAGGTTGGAAATCGTCTGGGCCTGTATGCCCTGTGAGGCATCCACGATTAGCAAGGCACCTTCACAGGCTGCCAGTGATCGGGAAACTTCATAGGAAAAGTCGACATGCCCCGGTGTATCGATGAGGTTCAGGATGTATTGTTTTCCATCCTGTACATGCTCCATTTGTATCGCATGGCTCTTGATAGTGATGCCACGCTCACGCTCAATATCCATATCATCCAGTACCTGCTCCTGCAGGTCGCGCTCAGAGATCGTTTCGGTGATCTCCAGCAGCCTGTCGGCCAGGGTACTCTTACCATGATCGATATGGGCGATGATACAGAAATTGCGGATGTTATCCATAGGGGTGCAAAAGTACTATTTATTCTTGAAAGATAAATGATTAAATGGAGCTTATGGGCTATTTGAGAATTAACATTATAAATAATATCAATCAAATAAATAATAATGCTAATTTTGGCGTCCTTTTATGAACAATAGTGAATTTAATCCGTTAGCATAAAAGGGATTAGACGAAGAAGGCCTGAACAATAGTGTCAGGTGAATTATTAACAGACAAATATTACAATTATGGACAAGATTCGAGTTGGAATTATGGGATTCGGAGAGGTTGGCCGCCATATCTACAGGCTGTGCCTCAATGATGACCGTATTGAGATCGTAGCCATCGCCGACCTTGGCCGTCCCGATATCCTGGAGTATCTGCTGAAAGTAGAGACCAAGGGAGATATCGACGTGAAACTGGAAGGGAACTTCCTGGTTTCGTCAAACGGACGTGCAAGGATGATTCAGGGCAAGAGCCTGATACCTGGTGATATACTCTGGGATATCCTGGGTGTAGATGTTGCGATCGATGGAACAGGTATATACAAATCAAGGGCAGAACTGACACCGCACCTGCAGGCAGGTGCCAAAAGGCTTGTGTTAACGACACTGCCAACAGACGAAATAGATCGGATAGCCATCATGGGTTTGAACGAAAACACCATGGAAGCAAGTGATAAGATCGTTTCAGCAGGTTCTGCAACGACCAATGCCACTGCGCTCATCCTGAAAGTACTTGAGGAAGCATTTGGTGTTGATTATGCCATGCTGACCACCGTGCACTCCTATACTTCTGACCAGCCTTTACGCGATAAGGCCAGCACAGATTTCAGGAGAAGCCGTTCAGCTGCAGAGAATATTATTCCCAATGAAACACCCAGCCCGCGCTGGATCCAGCATGTGATGCCGGAATTCAAAGGACGCATAGAAGGCTCTGCACTCAACGTGCCGGTTCCTAATGGATCGCTGCTCGACCTCACCCTTGTTCTGAAAAAAGGAGGAACAACCAAAGAGGAGATCAATGAAGCAGTGGCCAAATGGGCCGAAAAGAATCCGCATATTGCAAGGGTGGTGACGGATCCCATCGTGTCAACTGATGTTATCGGCGACACCCGCTCGGTGAATTTCGATACTCAGGCAACCATGATGTCTCCGGGCAGGATGGTAAAGATACTGACCTGGTACCACACTGCACTCGCAACAGCGAGCAGAATCATAGATGTGATCGTAGCTTATGATGAATTAGACAAGAAAGGAGGCTCACAATGAGAGTAGCAATAAACGGATTTGGAAGGATAGGACGCTCAGTGTTTCGTATTCTCAATGCGAGGGAAGATATCGATGTGATCGCTATCAACGACCTCTTTGATGATGAAGTGCTGGCATACCTGCTGAAATATGATACTGTAATGTCGGGCTTTGGACAGGACATCACCCTGGAAGGTGATTACCTGATCACTCCTTATGAAAAAGTGAAAATGCTTGCCATCAGGGATCCGAAAGAACTTCCATGGAAAGAATTGAATATTGATGTTGTTGTTGAAGCAACAGGGATCTTCCGAACAAGGGAAAGTCTCGTGTCTCACCTCGAAGCCGGCGCGAAGAGGGTCATTCTCACCGTTCCTTCGAAAGATGAGATCGACTGCACTGTTGTACTTGGTGTAAATGATGATGAACTCAAACCTGAGCATAAGATCATATCTAACGCTAGCTGTACTACAAATTGCCTGGCGCCGATGGCCAAGGTCCTCAACGATTCCTTTGGTATCAAAGAGGGTCTCATGACAACCACCCATGCGTATACCAACGATCAGCGACTGGCTGATGTACCGCATAAAGACTGGCGTCGTGGACGTGCTGCCGCTGAAAATATCATCCCAACCACTACCGGTGCTGCCGTAGCTGTTGGCAAGGTGATCCCCGAACTTAAGGGCAAACTCGACGGTATGGCCTCAAGGGTACCCGTACCCGACGGATCAGTGGTCGACCTGGTGGTTGAGGTGGAAAAAGACGTAACGCTTGATGATATTAACGCCGCTGTCAGGATTGCTTCCAAAACCAAGAAGATGGAAAATATCCTTCTCTATTCAGAAGACCAGGTTGTGTCATCCGACATCGTGGGGAACTCATATAGCTCCATCTACGATCCTGAATATACCAAGGTGCTCGGAAAACGCATCGTTCGTACATTGAACTGGTATGATAATGAATGGGGATACTCCAACAGAGTTGTTGACCTTATTACCATGTTAATGGCATTCGAAGAAAAGTAATTCTGATTATCTTAAAATAGTAACACTACCCTGGAGGGTCCTTTGAACAAGGCCATTCAGGGTTTTTTCATGCACTTCACACACGTAGAAGTAAGTGCCATCGGGGCATTCTTTGTTGGTTTTAAAGTTACGACCATCCCAGTTGATCATAATGTCATCAGAAGATTCAAACACCAGGCGACCCCAGCGGTTAAAGATCATGATCTCTACACTTTCAACCCCACCTATGGTTTCCGGGAAAGGAGTGAAGTAATCATTGTGCTGATCCCCATTAGGTGTAAACACATTGGGCAATTCATAGCTTGAACAGCCCGGTGTGCATTCGATATTGCTAAACGCACTCTGGTTGCCAATAGAATCCAGTGCCGTAACAGCATAACAACCCAGGGTAACGCCTTCATGAGTATAATAAAGTGTATGGTCAAAACTCTGCATCACTGAATCGATGAGCGAGAGGTCAGAGCTTTCATCAGGACTGTAGTAAATATAATATTGTTCAATGTCCTTGTCGCAGCTGTCAATGTATGCGGTATTATTCCATTCCAACAGATTATGATACAACTGACAGTCCATTTCGACCACTAATTCCGGTGTGCATGGTGGCACATTATCTACCGGCACACCGCATATCAGTTGTGAGTAGTTGATAATAGGATCAACCAGGCCAGTGCTGCCATAGCCCCCTGTGCTTTCAATGTAGTAGCAGTATTCTACTCCGTTTACCAGGTTGGAATCAACATAATGGGGAAGGGGAGTAGTGGCGAGCGGGAGATATTCGCTTGCTCCGGGATCACGTCTGAAAATGGTATAATATTCATTGGTCCAGGGCACATCAAGGTCCCAGCTGAGCTCCAGGCGGTTGTCGGTTTCATAAATATTCAGGAAGATAGTGGTGGCCTCCTGCGTAGATCCGATATATCCAGAGGTTAAACTCAGTAAATCGAGTTTATAGTTATATGGAAGACTGATGGCATTCAGATCAATATCCTGGTCCACAAACATAGTATCGTTCAGACCCGGAAAGCTTTGCACGAATTCGAAATTTTGCCCTTCGAGTCCTTCGGCACGGTGCAATTCATAGTAGTATGGACCAGGGATTTGTATGGTATCCAGTTCGGTGGGCTTCGACCAGGCGATCCTGCCGTAACCATTGTTGAGATCCGCGCTGTCATTTCCGGCATTAGTAATGATGGGTAAGTCTTTTTTCAGGCTTGCACAAACCTCTTCTGAAGCATAGCTCTCTGCTCCATCCACAAATTTGGCTACCACCATATAGCAATAGTCCAATCCGTTGATCAGTCCGCTTCCGCCTCCATCATCAATATATATAGTGTCGTTTACGCTTGCCGTTTCATGGATCAGTACATATCCTGTGTATTCCGGCACCCCTGTTTCGCAATGCCCGGGGAAATATCCAAAGTACCCAACCCTTCTGTAAATTTCATATTTAGATGCTTTGGCGCAGGGACTTTTGTTCCAGCCCAGGTGGATGCTGCTGCCAATTCCTTCGGCAGTAAGGCCTTTGGGTGCAGGACCTATGACGGTAATAGCTATAGTATGCAAGTCGACAAGGTTCACCGGTTGCCCGTCATCGGTGGCTTTAAAATAGGTGTAGTAGGGCTGTTTCTGCACATGGTTGCATACTGTGGGCCAGGTAAAGGTGGTCCTTACACTGTCCATTCCAACGGCTGGATCGGGATAGATCCAGGCGGGATTATGTGTGAGCACGAACGGGCCGCCGGTGCCTGTTAACTCCACCATATTTGAGTCGGGATCGGTAGCAACTACATCGAAGATCAGGGTATCGCCTGCTTCCACACAGGTGTCGCTGATGGCATGTATCACCGGCGGATGCTGCCCGGTACAGCCAATAATGTTGATCTGCATATCACGGGTCACGCTTCCTATCTTAATGCCATTTCGATATTCTTCTATCAGTATGGCAATGTTGAACTCACCCTGAATGGGTGGTACTACCCAGAGCAAATCCCCGGTGACCGGGTGGATGCCAATGCTGTCGGTGGAGATGGGAAGAACGTAACCGGGAATGGGCAGCCCTTCCGCCCCGCGGCAGGTGATCAGGCTATACACCAGGCTGTCGCCATCGATATCAAAGGCTCCGGGATTATGGATATAAATCTGGTTTGCACAGCCATTATCGATCGGAGGATTCAACAAAACAGGGGAGTTGTTTATCCCCATCAAGGGGTTGATGGTCAGGATAGTCTCCAGGTAAAGGGGCACATTTACGGAGTTAGGGATATTCATCACCCCAAAGTTCCGGTTCGGGTCTTCCAATGAGATCTTATAGGTGCCCGGTGATGAATAGGTGTGCCGGTTTGTCAGGGATCCCACTTCCGGCTTATAGGCGTATACGTTACGACTGATGTCATTGCCGAGATTGGTTTTTTCGGTTCGGATCAACTCACTGCTGGTACCATCACCCCAGGATATCTCGAGGAAGGGGCGGTCGGCAGGAGCCGTTGTACGTGTGTACGTGATCACGGTGATCTCATAGGTCAGCCCTGAGACATATGTATACGTGATCTCGCCCGCACGCTGATGGGTAGCCAGCGCAGATGACAGACAGCTAAGCATGATGATAAAGAAGAAAAGGCTCTTTTTCATGAAAGATCACTTATCGTTCAGACCATCTCAAAATTAAGAATAATCCTTTGAATAATGGCCTATGGACATGAAACATTATGATTATTTGATGTAACTTTGTTTACTTATTCAGTATTGGAGTAGCTGGCATGTACATCCCCGACCCCGAAAAAGAAAAGAAAGAGATTCTAAATCAGTATCGCAACCTGCTCAGGGTTTGGTCGAAACGGGAGAAGCCTGTCAATAAGAAACTGGTCAGAAAAGCATTCAACCTGGCTGTTGATGCTCACAAGGACATGCGCAGGAAATCCGGGGAGCCATACATCTATCATCCCCTGGAAGTGGCACGAATCGCTGCCGGTGAAATAGGTCTGGGGACTACTTCTGTCATTTGTGCCCTTTTACATGATGTTGTTGAAGACACTGATTATACCCTGGCCGACATTCGCATCCCGTTTGGGGATACCATCACACGCATCATCGACGGGCTGACCAAAATCGAAGAGATTTTCGACCATACATCTTCATCTGCGCAGGCAGAAAATTTCCGTAAGATGTTGCTTACATTGTCGGTGGATATACGCGTGATCCTGATCAAACTGGCCGACAGGTTGCATAATATGCGTACCCTGGAGGCCATGCCGCGCGACAAACAGCTGAAGATCGCCTCAGAAACACTCTATCTCTTTGCCCCCCTGGCACATCGCCTGGGCTTGCATGCCATTAAGAGTGAACTGGAAGACCTGTCACTAAAGTTTCTTGAACCGGAGATATACAATACCATATATAGCAGGCTGGAAGAATCAAGGCCTGAGCGAAAAAGATTTATCAATAAATTCATTTATCCCATAAAAAAGGAACTGGCCAGCAAGGGCATGGATTTTACCATTATTGGCCGTGAGAAATCAGTCTTTTCTATCTGGGAGAAGATGAAGGTAAAAGAGATCCCATTTGAAGATGTCTTTGATCTTTTTGCTATCAGGGTAGTGATTGATGTACCTGAGGAAGAGGAAAAGGAACAGTGCTGGCGGGTATATTCCGTGATAACGGATAATTACAAACCAAACCAATCCAGGCTGCGCGACTGGATATCATTGCCTAAGGCCAATGGCTACGAAGCCCTGCACACTACCGTGATGAGTAGGTCGGGGAAATGGGTGGAGGTACAGATCAGGACCACACGCATGAATGAGATCGCAGAAAAAGGATATGCTGCCCACTGGAAATATAAAGATGGTGCAGATCGCGACACCGGGCTGGATGAGTGGATGAGCAAGATCAGGGAGATGTTGCAGAGTGAAGATTCCGATGCTCTCAACTTCCTGGATGATTTTAAGCTGAACCTGTTTTCCGACGAGATCTTTGTTTACACCCCTCAGGGAGACCTGAAGAGCCTGCCTGCCGGATCAACGGTGCTTGACTTTTCCTACAATATTCACTCCCAAATCGGAAACCAGGCCATTGGCGGCAAGGTGAATCACGACCTGGTACCCCTGAGTCATAAACTGTTTAGCGGAGACCAGGTAGAGGTGATCGTATCAAAGAAACAACACCCCAGGGAAAACTGGCTTGATTTTGTGGTGACGGCACGCGCCAAGCACCGTATTAAGGCAGCCCTGAAAGATGAATACAAAAAGCATGCAGAGGAAGGCAAACACTTGTTGCAGAAATACTTCGAGCAGCTTAAGATAGAATTTACTGAAGGTGTAGCTGCGCGATTTATGGAATTTATGCGCTATACCTCGCAAAATAAGATGTATTATGACCTGGTAAAAGGAAATATCCTTCCTCAAAAGGTTAAAGCATTTACGCAGCTGTCGCCCAAAGGAAACTGGTTAAGCTTTATCAGCAGGCCCTTCTCTCGATCAAAGAGTCATAGCTCGGTGAGCCCGGATATCGTTGAAAAGATGAATGAAAAACCGGAAACCCTGGTGCTGAGCGACAATATAGAAGACATCCGATATGTGATCTCAGAATGCTGTAATCCCATTCCGGGCGATGATGTTTTGGGTTTCATGAATAAAAGAGGACGCATCCTTATACACAGGACCAATTGTCCGGTAGCCATACAATCGATGACAAGCCACGGCAACCGCATCATCAAGGCCAAGTGGCGGACCAATGAATCCATCGGCTTCCTGACAGGGATAAAACTGAAGGGAGTGGACAAAAAAGGCCTGGTAAAACAAATTTCGGAAGTTATTTACGACAAGCATGGCCTGGGTATACGCTCGTTCAACCTGAACACCCACGAAGGCATAACCGAAGCAAGCATCATGCTTTATATCCAAAATACAGAGACCCTTAACCAGTTGATGGCCAACCTGAAGAAGATACCTGAAATACAGAAGATAAGCAGGATCGACAGATCAATAGGTTGATGCCCAAAGCCCTTTCCCCTGAACCCTTCTTCCCGTACAGATTTTAAAAATTTATTTTTATTTATACCAAATACTAATAAATATTTTATGTAAATTTGAGGCTCGTTAAAACACTAATTCGATGAAAGACACGAATAAGGATACGCTGGAACAGGTAAAAAAGATTTTCACGGATTATCTGGAGCAGCGTGGACATCGAAAAACACCTGAAAGATACACTATCTTAAAGGAGATTTATGCTACCGAAGGGCACTTCGATATTGAGACCCTGTACATCCGCATGAAGAACAATAAGTACCGTGTCAGCAGGGCTACCTTATACAATACTATTGAATTACTGCTCGACTGTAATCTTGTTACAAAACACCAGTTCGGAAATAATTGTGCGCAATTTGAGCGCTCATACAAGTTCAAGAAGCATGACCACTTCATTAATGTAAATGATGGAAAGGTCATCGAATTCTCGGACCCAAGGATCGATGAGATCAAACAATATGTCGAGAAAACACTCGGTGTCGAGGTGACCCATCATTCCTTGACGTTTTACGGACATATCAAATAATAAAAACCACCTCCATGAAAATTGATGTGTTGCTTGGTCTCCAATGGGGAGATGAAGGTAAGGGGAAAATTGTGGATGTCCTTACGCCTGAGTATGATATAATCGCTCGTTTCCAGGGCGGGCCGAATGCCGGGCATACCATTATTTTTGAAGGCAAGAAATTTGTCCTTCATACCATTCCTTCCGGTATCTTTTCCGAGAAAGCAAAAAACATTGTTGGCAACGGGGTAATCCTCGATCCTTTCATCATGCGAAAGGAACTGGAAAACCTGGATGCCCAGAATATCCCTGCACGGGATAGGTTGTATATATCCCGCAAGGCACACCTGATCACACCATCACATCGCCTGCTCGACGCTGTTTATGAAAAGTCAAAAGGCAAGGAAAAGATCGGATCTACCCTCAAAGGTATCGGCCCAACCTATACCGATAAGGTAGCCAGGTTAGGTCTGCGTATCGGCGATCTTCAGGAAGACAATTTCAGGGGACGTTACGAAAAACTGCGCGAAAGACATCTGAAGATCATGCGTTCATATGGCTTTGAAACGACTGATTTTACTTTCGATGAGCTCTCATTTAACGATTATGAAGAGGCATGGTTTGATGCTCTGAAGATCTTTGATGAGCTGACGATGGTCAACAGCGAGTATATGATCAATGAGGCCCTTGATAAAGGACAAAAGGTGCTTGCAGAAGGCGCTCAGGGATCCATGCTCGACATCGACTTCGGAACCTATCCCTTTGTGACTTCATCGAATACCATCGTGGCTGGTGTTTGTTCCGGTCTGGGTGTACCACCTCAGAAAGTAGGGGAGGTGTTTGGTGTATTCAAAGCATATTGTACGCGTGTAGGCAGTGGCCCATTCCCATCTGAATTACTGGATGACAATGGCAAGCTGATGCGCGATACAGGGAAAGAATTTGGTTCCACTACCGGCCGTCCACGCCGTTGTGGCTGGCTCGACCTGGTAGCACTAAAGTACAGCATCATGCTGAACGGGGTAAGCAAGCTCTTCATGATGAAAACCGATGTGCTCAGTCCGTTTGAGGAACTGGAAATCTGTACCTCGTATGAAATCGATGGGAAAAAGAGTGCGGAGGTGCCGTACGACATGACCAGGTGTGAGATCGACCCGGTACTGACTACCATGGAGGGTTGGAATGAAAATATCGAAACGCTACCAGATATGGATCAGGCACCACAGGCGCTAAATACCTACATCGAATACGTCGAAAAAGAAACAGGCGTACCTATAGAAATTGTCTCAATAGGACCTGATCGTAAACAAACACTGTTTAGGTAATTTCTCCATTACAAGTCATTTCGACCAAAGGGAGAATTCTATCTCCTTTGAAAGAATACAGATTTCTCGCTACGCTCGAAATGACTTTTGTTGTTTGGGAAAATATTTGGAAATAGAATTTCGGATATCAAGTTTCAAGTCTCAAGTCTCGAGTTTCGGATATCGAATATCGGATATCGGATATCTTACAGCGTCCGCTTCACCTCAACCTCTTCATAACCTTCAATAATATCACCTACTTTGATATCATTGTAGTTGACAATGTTCAGCCCACATTCGTAGCCTGTGGCTACTTCCTTGGCATCGTCTTTAAATCGTTTGAGTGAGCCCAGTAAACCTGTATGAACTACGATACCGTCGCGGATCAGCCTGACGGTGGTGTTACGTGTGATCTTTCCATCAAGAACCATACATCCGGCCACGGAACCCACCTTGGTGATCTTGAATACTTCCCTGACTTCTACATTACAGGTGATCTTTTCTTCAATATCGGGTGAGAGCATACCTTCGATGGCAGCCTTGATCTCTTCAATGGCCTGGTAGATGATGCTGTAGAGACGGATGTCGATTTGTTCGTTTTCAGCCAGCTTCCTGGCACTTGGTTGTGGCCTTACGTTGAAGCCCACGATGATGGCGTTGGATGCAGATGCCAGCATGACATCAGTTTCTGTGACGGCACCAACACTTTTGAGGATGACATTCACCTGTACCTCATCGGTAGAAAGCTTCAGCAATGAGTCGGAGAGGGCCTCGACAGATCCGTCGACATCCCCTTTCACGATCACATTCAGCTCCTTGAAATCGCCAATGGCGATCCTGCGGCCGATCTCATCCAGGGTAATATGTTTTTGTGTACGCAAGCCCTGCTCACGTTGTAATTGTTCACGTTTGTTGGCAATGCTCTTAGCTTCCCTTTCGTCCAGCATCACATTGAAACCGTCACCGGCCTGTGGTGCACCATTCAAACCGAGAAGTAGTACAGGTGCTGACGGGCCTGCCTCTGTCACGGGCTGATCACGCTCATTGTACATCGCCTTGATCTTACCAAAGTAAGATCCTGACAATACCATGTCGCCTACGCGCAGGGTACCGGCCTGAACCAGTACGTTGGTAACAAATCCTCTTCCCTTGTCGAGAGTGGATTCGATCACGGTTCCTACAGCATGCCTGGTGTGATTTGCTTTCAGGTCAAGCATTTCTGCTTCGAGCAATACTTTTTCCAGCAGTTCCTCTACATTCAGACCGTCTTTGGCCGAGATGTCCTGACTCTGGTATTTGCCACCCCATTCCTCAACGAGGATGTTCATGTCAGAAAGCTGATGCTTGATCTTATCGGGGTTGGCGTTTGATTTATCAATCTTATTTATGGCAAATACGATGGGTACTCCTGCAGCCTGGGCATGATTGATGGCCTCTTTGGTCTGGGGCATCACATCATCGTCGGCAGCAACAATAATAATGGCAACATCAGTAACCTTGGCACCCCTGGCACGCATGGCAGTAAAGGCCTCATGGCCTGGTGTATCGAGGAAAGTGATCTTTTTCCCATCGTCGAGGCGTACCTCGTAAGCACCAATATGCTGTGTGATACCACCGGCTTCACCGGCTACCACATTGGCTTTACGGATGTAGTCAAGTAACTTGGTTTTACCATGATCGACGTGTCCCATTACCGTTACAATAGGAGAACGAGGTGTCATTTCACCTTCTTCTTCCTGTGCATCTTCCACACTGTCGATGGCTTCCTGTACCTCCACACTGACAAACTCAACTTCAAAGCCAAATTCGAGTGCAACCAGGTTCAGGGTCTCAGCATCCAGCCGCTGGTTGATGGAAACAAATAACCCAAGTGACATACATGCCGAGATCACCTCAGTGGCGTTCACGTTCATCATGCTTGCCAGTTCGGCTACAGTCACGAACTCAGTAAGCTTAAGAACGCCTTTTTCCGCTTCAACCCGCTTCTGTTCTTCTTCAATTTGCTGACTTACGGCTGCACGTTTTGACTTACGGTGCTTAGCACCTTTCGATTTCCCTGATGGAGCAAGCCTGGCGAGGGTTTCCTTGATTTGCTTCTGGATTTCCTCTTCAGTGAGTTCCGGTTTTACAATATTTTTCTTATACCTGCCCTTGCCTTTGCCTCTGTCATCGGGCTTCCTGGCCCCTGCACCAGCAACATGCTTGGGTGTGGCGATCCTTCTGCGTTTTTTCTTCTGCGAAACCTTGTCGTCTTTTGAACTGGCAACAGGCTTTTTCTCAAATACCTTCAGATCGATCTTATCCAGGATCTTTGGCCCGGAGAGTTTGTCAACCTTGGTTTTAATGAAATTATCAACTTTCTTAGGTTCTTCTTTAACCTCTTCCTTATCCTCAGCAGATTCAACGGCAACGGGCTCTTCTTTGTCAACAGCAGTTTCGGCAGGCTTGGGTTCTTCTTTTTTAACCTTCGCCTTATCGGAGACGGGCCCTTTTTTATCAGTGACAGCTTCCTCAGAAACAGGCTCTTCCTTAGCAGTTTTCTTTTTGTTAGAAGCTTTCTTCTCTGCTTCTTTTTCTTCTTTTGTTTTCCTGGCGGGACGGGTTTTCTGATTGATGGCATCAAGGTCGATCTTATCGAGCACCTTGATCGGATCTTTCTTGTCCTCTGTAGTCGTGGCGGAGGACTCTTCAGTATCAGCCTCAACATCTTTTGGAGCCACCTCTTCCTTGTCTGCTTCAGCTTTTTCGTCGGCGGATTCTTTTTTCGCTTCAGCCTTTTTAGCAGGTGCTTTTTTCTCTACCCTGGCAGGAGGTTCTTCTTCCTTGACTTCTTTTGGTTCACTTTCAATGATGGTAGTCTTCTGAATGATGATATCTTCATCGCTATCTTCATCGTCTTTGGATGCAGCGCGGTCGATATCATCAATGCTGATGGAAGCATGCTGGCTTGTGTCTAGCTCCATCTTTTTGGATTCTTCCTTAACAGCCTTCTCGGTCTGGAATTCTGCCACAAGCATATCATAAGCTTCCGGGCTCAGCTTGGTGGTTGGCTTTTCACCGATCTCGATCCCTTTCTTAGAAAGGAAATCCACGATGGTATGTATACCAACGTTAAACTCCCGGGCAGCTTTACTTAATCTTGTAGGTTTGCTTACTTCCGCCATACTATAGTTTCAAATATTAATCCTTTACCGCTCAGATTAATGCAGTCAAAAATACTATTTTTATTCAAATTCAGCCCTTAAGATGCGAATCACCTCATTAATGGTCTCCTCTTCAAGGTCTGTCCTCTTTACCAGTTCTGAAGGTTCGAGCTCCAGCACGCTCTTCGCAGTGTCACAGCCTATACCCTTTAATTCTTCGATGATCCACTGATCGATCTCATCTGAGAATTCAGCCATATCCACGTCTTCACTGTCGGTGTCGGTATCGCGATAAACATCGATCTCGTAACCGGTCAGTTTTCCTGCCAGCCGGATATTAAATCCTCCTTTACCAATGGCCAGGGATACCTGGTCAGGTTTCATATACACCTCGGCACGATTATTCTCATCGTCGAGGGTAATGGAAGATATCTTAGCCGGGCTGAGGGCACGCGTAATATATAATGTAGCATTGCCGGTGTAGTTGATCACATCGATGTTCTCATTCTTCAGCTCTCTGACAATACCATGTATCCTGGATCCTTTCATTCCAACACAGGCACCAACGGGGTCGATGCGGTCATCATAAGACTCTACAGCGATCTTGGCTCTTTCACCGGGAACACGTACGATATTCTTTATGGTGATCAGTCCATCGTAAACCTCAGGTACCTCTGATTCAAACAGCCTTTCCAGGAATATAGGTGAGGTCCTCGAAAGGATAATAGCCGGACTGGCATTTTTCATCTCCACACGGGAAACAACCGCCCTGATAGTTTCGCCTTTCCTGTAAAAATCGGAAGGGATCTGTTCTGATTTCGGTAATATCAACTCAATATATTCATCGTCGAGTACCAGTATCTCTTTCTTCCATACCTGGTACACCTCGCCTGTGATGATCTCACCGATCTTTTCCTTGTACTTCTGGTATACACTGTCTTTTTCATATTCCTGGATCTTGGCAATAAGATTTTGCCTGATCGTAAGGATCTCCCTGCGGCCAAAGTCCATCAGCTTCATTTCTTCCGAAACTTCTTCACCTACTTCGAAGTCAGGCTCTATCTTGATGGCATCAGAAAGTGCGATTTGAAGGTTATCATCTTCCAGTTCAGCATCTTCCACGATCTCCCTGTTTCTCCATATCTCGAGGTCTCCCTTGTCGATATTTACGATGATATCGAAATTCTCATCAGTACCGTATTTCTTCTCCAGCATATGACGGAAGATGTCCTCAATGATCACCATGAGCATCTCCCTGTCGATATTCTTGAATTCCTTAAATTCCGCAAAGGTTTCTACCAGATTGATTGTATCCATTGTTCTAAATTTTTTCCGGTGATCATCCGAAGTGGATGCCCGGTTTTGTTTCCTTTATTTCTGAAAGGGGGAGCTCCTGTTCGTGGCCTTCCTCGAGCTTTTTGCTTTTCCCTTTTTTGATTAATTTTTTGATCTTAATATATTCTTCTCCTATATGTGTAAGAACGGCTTTGATCTTCTTTCCGTCTTCCAATTCAATATCAACTCTTCTGTTGATATATTTCTGATACTGTCGGGGAAGGATAAATGGCTGATCTAGCCCGGCTGATGACACAATAAGTTCAAAATCTTCGGCATCCCTGTCGAGCGTCTTTTCTATCCCCTTACTAAGCTTAATGCAGTCAGTTACGCTCACATCATTATCATTGTCGATAAAAATATGAATACGGTTTCCGGACCTTACAAGCACTGTTACAAGATAGTTCTCAGTGTCTTGAAGCTTCAGCTCCACCAACTTACGTATTTGCTTTTCACTTATCATTGTATTCCAATAAAAGAGGGGACGCCTGTCCCCTCATATATCCTTCCGCTTTGTGTTGTCCGACCAGGGCTCGAACCTGGACTCTTCTGGACCAAAACCAGACGTGTTGCCAGTTACACCATCGGACATTGTCCGCCGAAGCTTTGAGCGTAGGCGGGCCTTCTGCGATTTTCACCACCTTCGCATAAACGCTACGGTGGTTTAAACGACTGCAAAATTACAACAATTTTTTTGTATACAAAACTTCCCTAAGTAAATAATTTGCAAATCATTGCCTGATTACCTTGCAGCTACTCTTTTCTTTCCCATTTACAATCAGACATAAAATATAAGTTCCCGCACCGAGAAGAAGGCCTGATCCATCCCTTCCATCCCACCTGAGCTCACCGCTTCCGGCCTGCCCCTGGACATCCATAAGAGTTCTCACACAACGACCGTTAAGATCATAGACTTTCAATTGGGTTTTTCCTTTTTCAGGGTTTTGATATTGAATTGTGGCTTCGTGGCTGAATGGGTTGGGCCATATTGAAATAAGTTTTGAGTTTTGAGTTTTGAGTTTTGAATTAAAATCTTCAATTCCAACCCATGGTCCGTGTTCATAGGCGCCCATATCGATGTAGCCATTATGCACCCTGGGGTTACCGGCCAAATCGGTTTCGGGAAGTTCTATTTCTGGAGGAAGCTCGAGTGTGCCGGCATCGATGCAGGGTGAACCTGCTTGCAGGTAGTAAGGGTACTCTCCCTGATTGTAAAACATGGGATCGGTATCAATGTTGCTGGCAGCGTAGTTGATCACATTTTTATAGCCTACCTGCAATATCTCTTCCTGTCCGCCCTCAAACAGGCTATAGTACACGTTGAGTTTACAGGTATCCCAGGGGTATTCATTCAAGCTGTACATATACATGCTGCCCTGTGGATTATTATATAAAATGCAGTTGTAGAGGCTCATTTCGGCATCGGAAGTTACGCCAAGTGCCTTTATGTTAGGATTATCGGCATAATTGCCTGTAAATGTGCAATTAACAGCTGTCGCCTTAGCACTTTGATAGGCACCCATGGCAGTCCAGCCAAACTGTGGATATTCAGAATAATGCTCTGTTTCGGTAAAGGCACAGTTGATAAAATAAACATTGAGCGAATCATTGTATTCGTCGGTTCCACCAACATGTGCGCCCGCTCCACCAATTAATTCCGGATCATAACCCGGTGGTTTGTTCTCATTAAATATTGTATTCCTCACAACGACTGTATCGGCTTTTAGCAATACAGTATCCTCATAATAATAGAAAGTATTTATTTTTAGTGCGGTATTCCCATGATTGCTTTCAAATACACAGCCGTCAATCACCAACTGGTGCGTTTCTGACATTGCACATGCAGCACAGCTTCTTGAAACTCCTTCTTTAAAATGAACATTCTTCAGATTTATATTATACCCATTCAATATCGAGATACCACAAACATATTCATGGAAGCCATGGTAATTTCCGTTAGAATTATATATAGTAAGATCGTGCATCCCATATGAGTGGTAATATTTATTGACCTTAATATGCGTAGTGCTTTGCTCTGCATCCAGGATGGTAGCTTCCGGCCCTGCACCAATCACATCAATATAGGTGCGCATACTCATCGGGAACCTCTCTCCCATGGAAGGCGTATAAATGCCTTCAGCAAGGTAAATGGTGTTTTGTTTCGTACTGTCGCTCACAATTTTTGCCATGGCGAAGGCTAGGTGTTGCAATGGTTCTTCGGGAGTGAGTCCGCTGTTGGTATCACTGCCTGTAGGGCTAACATAGAGGTCAGCATTAACCGATGTGGTTTTGCTGTTTTGCATGCTGGCAATGATATCAGTAGGGTACACTGGATTATTATAGGTTGAGCAGGAATACAAGTGGTAGCTTTCAGGCTGATCAACAGTAAAAGTGTCAAGCGGAATATACTGTGCTATTGAAGCAATATCACTGCCCGGACAACCGTAATTACAATATATATTGCATAAGTTGATAGAATCAAAATTTATTATTCCACTAACTATCCCCCCACCATCCATATAAGCGTGGTTATAACATATGCTTGTACCAGAAAGCGACAATTCCCCAGCAGATACATATAAGCCACCACCTTCCTGATTGGCAAAATTATGCGAGATGCGCGAATTTATAATTGAAACTACCGATGAACTTAAATATATTCCACCCCCATTTCCTGCTTTGTTGCGAACTATTTTACAGGAGATGATTTCCAATTCAGAGCTCTTTACCCAAATACCACCTCCGGGATCGCGTGAAGTATTGATATTTCCTTGCCCGTTTGTAATAGTAAAACCTTGTAACAGGGAAGGATGGTTAACCGTATCGTAATAAATACAGCTATTGGTCTGGTTCCCGTCAATAATTGTTTGGTCAATATATATTGGGTCATTGGTAGTGAGATGGAGGCTGGCCAGGGAGATCCCCTTGTGGTTTAGCTTTAGGTTTTCGACATAAGTGCCCGGCCATACCAGCACCGTATCCCCATCCTGGGATGCATCAATGGCCGGCTGTATTTGAGTAAAGTTGCCGCTGCCATCCTGTTTTACCGTAATGATCTGTCCGTATAAAGATTGTTGGGCAATCATAAACAGAGCAAACATGAATGCAAATACTACAGCTTTTATTATATGAGATATATTACTCTGCATATATAATCTTTTGCGTTATAGAATAATATGTGGAGCTTAATCGGATGAAATACATGCCAGGGTTCAGGCCCCTGCTTGCCGCATCCCACTCAATGGTGTAGCTGCCTTCTGCTTTTTCTCCCTTTTCTATCACCTCGATGTTCCTGCCGTACATATCATATACTTCAAGCCTGATTTCAGTTTCAAGCGGGTTATACAGGCTGATATGGCATATGCCAGTAGTTGGATTGGGCCAGCAGTGTAAAGTAGCATCGGAAAGCGTGGGGATCTCTTCAATTTGATCTTTCAGGGAAATAAAATATATGCCCTGATGCTCACTGGTGTGTATGGTGCGCTTTTCCCTGCGAAAGGTATTTTTGTTGAGTACAAGGTATTGTGTAATCCTTGGGCTGACTGATTTTGCAGATCCAAAATGCTGTTCAATGGTAATATCACCGCTTATGCCTTCGGTATAAGCCTGAAGGTGACAGAGGCTATCATCAGGGTATACAATCTCTGCTCCAATGCAGGTATCACCCACAAAGGCAGCGATCTCTACAGGGTTTTGCCCGCTGTCGAGTTCAATCACCAGGCCTTCATAGGATGATTGCTCGGTATAGCTGTAATATTCCACTTCATCGCTGGCTGTATTATCGGTAGTTTTATTGAGCCAGTTGTACTGAAAGTTAAAAACATCTTCCCGAGCTTTAACCTTCACCATATCTCCAAATTCAAGCCTCGCAGTATGTGGGCATGTCCAGTCCCAGGGAATCTCCCCCCCTCCCTTATATACAGCTGTTGATTTATTTGGATTAGGCATGCGTGCACAAAACCAGTCCTGCCCCTTAATGGATTCGAGGTCTTCTAAAACTTCAGAAAAAGCATCAAGCGGATAGAGGGATTGTGGTAACCAATAACCTAACCAGTTATCCGGATCAGCATTCGCATAGATTTGAGCTATGCTTTCATTAGGAGAAAGCAGCTCTCCAAACATAGCCAGGTTGTTTTGAGTGGGTGGAGATATGTATTCAAGATTAAGGATGTAGCCTTTCTTGGTGTTGACATAATTTAGCTCTTCTAGATCTCTTGGCTTCCAGGACCCACTCCCTTGAAACCACACCCAGTCGATGTATAATTCATTACTATTGTTATTATTTTGTCCTTCCATTTCACCACCATTATCTTCTCCAAGTTCCTCTTCAATTCTTCCGGTTAAAGCAGTTACGGAAGACATATTACCATTTGATTCTCTGTCAAGCATGGGGAATGATATCCAGTTTAATCCATTTTCAAGAGGCAAATTAAAACTTGGTGAGAATGAAACTTTACTTACACAACTATGGCCACCGCATGGGATGTAAATAGTGCTGTTATAAGGATTGACCAAAGGTGTAATTATATTATAGAACAAGTAGTGAAAATCCGGTCCGTGATCATATTCCGGATAGTAGGATGTGAGTTCAAAGTCTGTGTATTGAATATTGTTCTGGTTTATAGGATCCTCAAGCGGATTGAAACTAATTAAGCGCATTTCGGTATCCCCGCGTTTCACTTCATCCGTTCTATGAAACAAATACATTTTCCCATCATATTCATTATGAAACATTCCTCCCATCTGTCCTTCAAATGATGCTCCTGCTAATTCCTGGATTAGGATTTGGTTTTCATCATTGAATAATTTATAAACTTTTGCTATCCGGTGGTCCTTTTCGTTTTCCTCAAATGCTTCATCGCTTAATGCGAATAATTGATCTATACTAGCACAATATGCAACATCATTAAATGACTTTGGGTATTCGTACAGCACCTCATTAATATAGTCATACATATAGCACTCTTCTCCAATTATGAACATCTTTCCTTCATATTGAGAGTTTTCAAAACCAGTCGGGCAAATAATCTTTTGAGGGTGAGAAAGGGTTGCTTGAATAATAACGAGTTGGTCCTCATCAATTCTACAGAATACTCCGGAACCCATATCGTAAGGAGGCGTATTGCTGTGCATACTATTTACTTCAGTTAAATACGGATCAAGTGTTATTGATTTTGGATGAATAGTTGCATATACTTTTTCATCAGCCGGATTATACTCGAAATAGCTTGAAAAATAAGCGTAGTTGAATGATAAAGTACCTATATTATCATCCAAATCCAAAGTGTATACTGTTTGCCCGGCATTTTCTATCACTTTATAAACTAATATCCTGGGAGCCTCACCTTGAACCATATTAGCAAATACATAAAGTTGTTTGTTCGGGGCAATAAACATTTTTTCAGGTTGTATAATATCGATGGGAAGTTCTATTACAGATTCTAATGTATTGTATTCGTCGTTTTTTATTACTAAAATTCTTGATGAAAGTACATCATTAGACCTTTCTCCAATAAGAAACTGATCAGTATAAGGATTATATACGCAATCACCTATGCTTTTTGTTATATTGTTATCAGTATAAGGATTGCCACTAGCATCAAGGTCATCATTAATATTGATTATACTTTCGTTACCAGATTCATCAATACTACAAACATATAAGCCGGCACCCTGGGTTTCCAATTTATTGAAAAAGTACACCTTATCCATATCTTGATCACCTGTAGCATGGTAAACCGGATAAGCGGTTCTGGTTCCAGATACCTGTGTAGTATTAGTATTATTAATTCTTTCAAAGCCGTTAGATGAAAGGTTAATGATATAAGAGAGCCCTCCAATATTAACTCCCGGCCCAAAAAGATTACTCTCTGCTCCCTTTACTAGTGTTGTTTCATAATGTTCTGCACCACCAACGTATGATAGCTTTGATATTTCATCCTTCTTGCTTATCAGTAGACTATTAATATTTATAGGTAGTAACTGTATGGATGCATTAATATCATAATCGTGAGAAAGCGATGCTAAATCTGTGTTCAACGTTGTCAATTTTGTGAAGTCAGCTGAAGCCGCATCATTAAGGTGGTAAACTACGATGTCATGATAGTGGTACAAAGGGTCTCCTTGCGAAGTTGTTTCATTTTCATCTGGAGCATAGCTTAAAACCAGATCATTATTCCCAGAAAGGAAGGCTGCATCCGTAATTCGTTGACTTGGAACAGGATAGTTTTTAAAATCATCCTTAATGATAGCATTGTCATGATTGCCCGCCAGCACAAAAATATCTGCCTCCTTATATGTCAAAGGATCACTATTTGGATATCTGTATGGTAGGAAAACAATTAAGTGCGGAGATGTACTATTTATATATAGTATTTTGCTAAATTTATAGTTAGGTTCATCATTCGGTGGAGGTTCAGGTAATGGACTAAAGTATTCAAAGCCATCAATTTCAAATTCAAAGATTTCATCATCATCAATTGGATCAGAAAATTTCCTTACTTCAATACGATTTAGTTTTGTAATATAATAGTATTCAGAATTAAGCAGTTGGTTGAATGCTATGTCAGAAATTGCATACTCACGATAATCAGTATTATCTTTAATCTCATAATCAGATAATGCCAAATCTCCATTCAATGCATCTAAAGTATAAAGACCTAAGAATCTTTTTCTTGAGTGAAAATTTCCAACATGGGGATACTCAATATTGCCGGTAATGGCTACCCAGTATAACCGATTGTTTTCACTATCAACCTTAATAATATTTGATCCACATAAAGGATTAAAACTACCTTGATCAAGCCCTGTGATATTATCATTGAAAGGATCGTATGTACTAATTATATCATCTTCAACGAATATATGTTGTTGATCAAAGTCTACTTTGATGGAAATAACTTGCATATTTGGTGTAACCACATAAAGTATCTTTGTTATTTCATTATAAGCCATAAAATTAATGGAGCCGGTAAATAATCTTGGATTATAGTAAAAAGGATTAAACTTTCCCCAGTTTTGGTCTGAATCAAATGCAATGTATCCTCTGGGAATGTCCCCTTCAGCATTTGGAGAATATACGAATACTTTATTGAATGAATAAAAGAAAATAAATCCGTTTGCTTCGATTATGTCATAAGCCATTGTACCTCCAGGGAAATTGTTGCCTGCTGGAGGTATAGGGATATTGTCCATGGTTTGTGAGAAACCTGGATGGGATATTCCAATTATCAAAATTAAAAGTGCAATTAACTTTCTTCTGTAGTTTTTTATGGCTTTATCGGTTTTTAGGCTATTGATTTATATCCAAACTATTTCGTGATAAGTTGTGTTTCTCAGCAATCAGATAAAAATAGCGAATTTTAGAATTCTTTACAAGCCAATCCACTTCTATTTTTGATAAAGCACATCATACTTTAATAAGACCTGAGCACTGTATTAATCTTTTATCACGAACAACATTGTTAAAAATCTATAATAAACTTTGACCATCAGAAGCATATTTCTTAAAATGCCTATTTTCGCTGTCTCATTCAATCGCTTAAATGAAGCATCCCATGGATAATTATACCAAACTGAACCGCCTCATCGGGTGGATCGTCTTTTTAATTGCAACAATCGTATATTTTCTCACTCTCGAACCCACAGCAAGCTGGTGGGATTGTGGCGAGTATATCGCAACGGCCTATAAACTTCAGGTAGGACATCCTCCCGGAGCACCTTTGTTCCAGCTCCTGGGGCGCTTCTTTACCCTATTTGCCTTTGGCAATACGGCAAATGTGGCTATGATGATCAATGCCATGTCGGCCCTGAGTAGTAGCTTTACAATACTGTTCCTTTTCTGGTCAATCACTATGCTGGCTAAAAAGCTGGTTCCATCCAAAGGAGAGATGTCTCAGAGTAATATGATTGCCATCCTGGGAAGCGGTGTAGTTGGTGCGCTTGCATTTACTTTTTCAGATTCATTCTGGTTCTCAGCAGGAGAAGGGGAGGTGTATGCCATGTCATCCTTCTTTACAGCCATCACATTCTGGGCCATATTACGCTGGGAACGCGTAGCGGACGAAAAGCATGCCGACCGATGGATCATCCTCATCGCATTCCTTGTCGGACTGTCGATAGGTGTTCACATGCTTAACCTACTGGCCATTCCGGCAATCGCCTTTGTCTACTATTTCAAGAAATACAAAGCCTCCACAAAAGGTGCCCTGCTCACATTTGCAGTATCCATGGTCCTGCTCAGCATCATCATGTGGATCATCATACCGGGCATTGTCAGCCTGTCTACTGCCTTTGAGCTTTTCTTCGTGAACAGCCTGGGTATGCCATTCAACTCCGGAACCATTGTTTACTTCCTGTTGCTCATAAGCCTGATTGTATTTGCCCACACCATGACCATAAAATACAAGCGCGTAATGCTGAATACGGCATTATTGAGCTTTGTCTTTATCCTGATCGGATACTCATCTTTTTTCCTGCTTATCATCAGAGCAAATGAAAATACACCTATCAATGAAAACAGCCCCGAAGATGCCATTTCGCTGCTTTCATATTTGAACAGGGAGCAATATGGCAGCTGGCCAAAGGCTTACGGACAGTATTATACAGCTCCGGCGGTGGATTATAAAGATGGCAATCCCTTGTACATCAGGGATAAGAAAGCCGGGAAATATGTGATCACCGATCAACGCCTTAGTACCATACCTGTGTATGATAAGCGTTTTACAACCATCTTCCCAAGGATGTGGAGCAGTCAGAAACCGGAGCATAAGCGCATGTATAATCAATATGCCCGGAATGCACGTACTATCAATGTGAATGGGGAGAATAAGAAGAAACCATCCTTTGGCGACAACCTTGGATTTTTCTTCGACTATCAGCTCGGACATATGTATTTCCGCTACTTTATGTGGAATTTCGCAGGACGGCAAAACGATATTGAGGCCCAGCCGGGGCCCAAGAACGGAAATTGGGTTAGCGGTATAAGTTTTATCGATAATGCCCGTCTTCCATCACAGAGTAATCTGCCGGAAAGCATGCAAAATCCTGCTCACAATAAGTTTTACTTCCTGCCACTGATCTTAGGCCTTATTGGCTTATTCTATCACCTGAATACAAGTAAAAAAGATACGCTTGTGGTGGCCTTACTGTTCTTTATGACCGGTCTCGCCATTATTCTTTACCTGAACCAGTATCCTTATCAGCCCAGGGAGAGGGATTATGCTTTTGCAGGCTCCTTCTATGCCTTTGCCATATGGATTGGCCTGGGGGTGATGGGACTCTACCAGTGGACAAAAAAATATATGGGCGAGAATAAATTTACCGCTGCCGGCATAGGAGTAGCATGCCTCCTGTTCGTACCCGGCATTATGGCTCAGCAGGGCTGGGACGACCATGACCGTTCAGGAAGATATGCCGCCCGCGACTTCGGGATGAATTACCTGGCGGGATGTGATCCCAACGCCATACTGATCACCAATGGGGATAACGACACTTTCCCCTTATGGTATGTACAGGAGGTGGAAGGATTTCGCACGGATGTGCGTGTGGTTAACTATATGCTCTCCTCAGGGTACTGGTATGTTCACCAGCTGGGTAAAAAAGTATATGATGCACCACCACTGAAATTCACCCTGACCCCTGATCAGTATGAGAAAGGAAGGAACCAGTATATCATGTATGTGGATCGTGGCATAACGGGCCATGTCGAGGTGAAGGAACTGATCGATTTTATTGCGAGCGATGACGAACGTACCAAGATGCCTCTCAACTCGGGTGAAACGATCAACTACATGCCTGTTAAGAAACTCAGGCTAACTGTTGACTCAGCAAAGTGTGTTGATAACGGCATCGTTCCACGTGAGATGGCTCACCTTATCGTACCTTATATCGAATGGGAAGTGAGACAGGGAGCACTGTACAAGAACGACCTGATGCTACTCGATTTCCTTGCTAACAACGACTGGGAACGTCCCCTGTATTTTGCCAATCCCAGTTCTCTGAAGAAGGTGTTTGATGTGGATGAATATTGTCACCTGGAAGGATCGGTATACAAATTTATGCCTGTCAGGGCTAAAGATCATATTCCCGGCCTCGGTGGAATCAATGCAGACAAATCATACGATGTTTACATGAATGATTACAGCTGGGGTAACCTGAACGATCCCTCTGTCACTGTCGACCGTGAAAGCTATCGTCATGCCCGTATTCAAAAACAAAACTTCCTGAGGGTAGCACAAACGCTCCTGAGCGAAGGAAAACCGGATAAGGCGGCAGCAGTGCTTGATTCATGCCTGTATTATTTTCCTCATGATAAGATCCATTACGACATCATCCAGATGCCGATGATTGAGATATATTATGATGCCGGCCACATAGAAACTGCCAATAAGGAATTGCTGTTAATGACGAAAGTCTGTGATGAACAACTCACATATTTTCTCAGCCTGGATGTTGATTTTGCCGATACCTTTTATTCAAAGGAAATGCAGCAAAATATTGCTGTGCTGCAAAGGATGTCGGAAGTGGCCAGGCAGAACGGACAGGATGAACTTGCCGCAGATGTCGAGACAATATTGCAAACGCATATGCTGACGTTACAACTACCTCAGCAATAGTCCGTTAATAGCTTATTCTGAGCGAAGTCGCAGGGCTAACTGTCAACTGTCTTCTTTTTTCGGTAGATATAGATAAGTGTTCCCACTCCAACAAGGACAAACGGGACGCTTAACAGTTGTCCCATATTCAGGGTCATGCCTACTTCAAATTGCACCTGGGGTTCTTTAATGAATTCTATAAGGAATCGGAAAGAGAATACCAGGATCATGAACATGGCAAAAATGAATCCGGGCCTTGGCTTTCCATTGCGTTTCAGGTAAACCATCCACAGGATCAGGAAAGTTCCTAAATATGCAAGTGCTTCATAGATCTGTGTAGGGTGTTTTGGGATGAGGCTGTGGTCAGTATTTACAAATTGAAAGCCCCAGGGAAGACTGGTCTCCATACCATATATTTCAGAGTTCATCAGGTTACCAGTACGGATAAAGAATCCAGCCAGGGCAACCACAATGGAGACGCGGTCGAAGATCCAGATAAAAGGTTTGTTGTTCTTTTTCGAGAAATATAGCATGGCTATGATTATGGCAATGCCAGCACCATGACTGGCCAGACCACCTTTCCATACCATCAGTATCTCAATGGGGTTCTTGAGGTATTCCATGGGTTCATAAAACAGCACGTGCCCGAGCCTTGCCCCTACAATGGTGGCAATGATCATATAGGTGGCCAGCTGGTCAAGAACTTTTACCGGAACGCGTTCCTTCTTGAAGATCTTCAGCATGATGATATAACCAACTACAAAACCCATGGCAAATAGCAGCCCGTACCAGCGTGGTGCAAGGGTACCAATGCCAGGGATGGCAAGCTCAAAGAGCTCAGGATTGGGCTTCCAGACGATATAATTGAGAATCATATTCAATTTTTTTATGCAAATATATTAGAAAAGATGGCGGGATTTACAATCGTGAAAGAAGCTCATCCAGCCTGGCCTCCAAAATATCACTGTTCTGATCGATCTTTATTCCCGGGTAGTTTCTGGAGGCAATAATACATTTATCAATGTCAAACATATTCTGAGAAACGAAATAGAACTGATGCCTGCTTTGATGATAGGCTGCCAGATATTCCTGCTCGGTTTGTCCGGGTGTTGGGACAAACACAGCACGTTTCCCCAAAACAGCCAGGTCCATGATACTCGTATATCCCGGACGGCAGATGATAAGTTCTGAAGAAAGCATGGCCGACTGCAACTCTTCACTGTTCAGGTGAGAATGCACTTCTATATTGCCAATACTTCTGTGCTCATCAAATTCCGGTTTGCCAAGAACAACCATGGCTCTGATATCAGTTCCTTTCAGGCGATCTAATATGAGTTCTTCAAAGATGCTGCGCTGTGGCTCCGGCCCGCTGATGATGGCCATCACGTCATATTTTTTCTCTGGTTGTTTTCCCTCAGCAGACTCAAATCTCGATAGGGGACCGATGAAATATGTGTCGATAGGGGCCTTCCGTTTGTGTGCAAGTTCGCCCGACAACCCACTTTGCTCATCAAAGTCTGGGATCCAGCATTCGTTGTAGTTTCCGATATATTTTCGGTGCATCATGTATAGGAGGCCTTCAGTAAATGACCATCCTGGCGGAGCTTTGATGCTTACCTGGTGGGTGATATAAATAGAAGGGATCCTTGATGACCACATCCCGAACCTGTTGTCGGAGATCACCGCATCGATACTATGGATATCTATCAGTTCATCCAGTATCCTGTGTTCCCTTCTGTTGGCGCTCAGGATCACCGGCGAGCGCCTCAGCATACGAAGGCTCATACTGCCATGATGAGGATACGTAATCTCAAAACCGGGGACATCAATATGTTCGAGAGTCGGAAATTCAGATTTGAGAAAAGAAGCCGGCCTTCCACTGGCTGCAATGATCACATCAATATCTTTTTCCTGTAACAGCCTGATGATAGGGACGCAACGGGCTGCATGACCAATTCCCCAATCAAGAGGGGCAACAAGTATTTTTTTACGTTTGTTCATATATCCTGAAAAAAAATCATGTGACGGGTGTGACTTTTTACGGATTTCAATATTAATACTATAGAAGGTCGGTCTTTATCCGTCTCTCAACACAAATATAGTGAATAAACCGAATGACCCCTATGACAGATCATGATGATGCCCTGATTTACAGGATCGCAGTAACACTGATCCCGGGTATTGGGCATATGAATGCAAAGAAGCTGATTGCCTGGTGCGGGGAGCCTGATGCCATTTTCAGGGAAGAAAGAAAAGTGCTTATGAAGATCCCGGGTATGGCAAAGGTCCTGAACAATAATTTCAATAAGAAGGAACTCCTGCTGCGTGCAGAGCAGGAAGTAAAATTTATTACAAATAGCCGCATCAGGCCATTGTACTACTATGATGATGATTACCCCCGGCGACTGAAGCAATGTGCCGACAGCCCCCTGATGCTTTATTATAAAGGGATAGACAATCTTTTTGAGAAAAGGATGCTGGCCGTGGTTGGGACCCGGAAAGCTACATCCTATGGCAAACGCGCCTGCCAGCAGGTCATAGGAGGCTTTTCTGATGAGGATGTAGTGATTGCAAGTGGAATGGCTTATGGCATCGATAGCTGTGCACATCGAAAGGCACTTAGCTGCGGATTGCAGACCATTGGAGTTTTGGGGCACGGCCTCGATCGCATCTATCCGAATGAGAACAGGAATATGGCCGCCAGAATGTTGCAACAGGGCGGCCTGCTCACAGAATTTCTGAGCCAGTCGAAGCCCGACAGGGAAAATTTCCCCAAACGCAATCGTATAATTGCAGGCCTCTCCGATGCCGTTCTGGTAGTGGAATCTGCCACTAAAGGCGGTGCCATTATTACAGCAGAGATAGCTAATTCTTATAACAGAGATGTATTCGCCATCCCGGGAAGGATGTATGATCCCTATTCTGATGGATGCCATCTTCTGATACGCCGGAATATAGCTGCCCTGACACGCTCGGCCGACGATATCCGGTATTCCATGGGATGGGAAGGGACGGTGCAGGCCCGGAAAAGCAAGACTGAGCTTCTGGGAAAATATGATCATGACGAAAAGGTCATCCTGAATATCATCCTGGAAAAAGAGCGGGCACCCATTGACGATATCGTCTTGATCGCAGGCCTGGGAGCATCGAAAGCTGCCTCTATACTGTTGAAGTTGGAGTTTGAGGGCGTGATCACAGGCCTGCCGGGAAAGCTGTATGAGATCAGGAAATGATGTCTGCGAATAATGTACCTTTGTATCAGATAGATAAAAAAAGCAGCATTGGAAGGCATTGTCATCAAATCAACCGGAAGCTGGTACAGCGTGTTAAGTCCTGATGGGAGCATCACCGAATGTAAACTGAAAGGCAGGTTCAAGGTGCAGGGAATCAGAACCACCAACCCCCTGGCCGTTGGCGACCATGTAGGATTTCATGTGCTGCAGGAAGAAGGCACAGGGCTGATCTCCAAGATCTCCCCGCGCAAAAACCATATCATTCGCAAGGCTACCAAGCTGTCGAAAGAATCACACATCCTGGCAGCCAATCTCGACCAGGCAATCATCATTGTTACCCTGGCCGAGCCCAGAACATCAACAGGCTTCATCGACCGTTTCCTCATCACTGCAGAAGCATACCATATCCCGGCGCTTATCATCTTTAATAAGATCGATCTGTATAACGAAAAGCAGATGGAAGATCTTGCTGAACTGAAAGAAGTATATGAGGCTGCTGGCTATCCCTCTTACTCAGTTTCGGCGCTCACCGGTGAAAATTTAGGCGAAGTTGAGGATCTGCTCAAAGATACAGTGTCGTTGGTGGCCGGACATTCCGGTGTTGGAAAATCGGCCCTTATCAATGCACTTGAGCCCGGCCTCGACCTGAAGACCAAACCAATTTCCAAAGCACATAGCAAAGGAGTTCATACCACTACTTTTGCCAGGATGTTCAGACTTTCATTCGGAGGATTTATTATTGATACGCCGGGTATTAAAGAATTTGGTCTCTTTGACCTTGACAGGAACACCCTGGCGGAGCGATACCCTGAGATGCGTACCCTCATGCATGCCTGTAAATACACCAATTGCACCCACCTGCATGAGCCCGGTTGTGCCGTTAAAGAGGCCGTAAAACAGGGAAAACTGAGTAAGATCAGATATGAAGGTTATCTTCGTATCATGGCCGATGGCGGTTCATAAAAAAATGGAATATGATAGCATCAGAATTGATCAGTGATATAGTAGTCCCACTCAGGACATCAGATACTGTAGATACGGCCATCTCCATGATGGCCGAATTTAAAGTATCCCACATTCCTGTTGTGAACAATCATTCATACCTGGCCCTCTTGTCGGAAGATGACCTGATGTCGGATGTTGATCTGGACGCACCGATTGGAAGCCTCAAACTTGTTTTGCCAAGGCTCATGATCAGCGAACACCAGCATTTTTATGATGTGATCAAGATGATGAGTGAACACCGCCTCACCTTGCTGCCGGTGGTTGATGCAGATGAAAACTATGAAGGGGTTGTAAGCCTGGAAAGCCTTGCAGCAAATATGTCGAAGATGGCTGCCATCAGCCAGCCGGGAACCGTAATAGTGCTGGAGATGAGCCAGAACGATTACAGCATGTCGGAGATTGCCCAAATCATAGAATCCAATGATGCTAAGATCCTGAGCATGTATCTGACTCCCAAGGCAGATTCCACGAATATGGATGTGATCCTGAAAATAAATAAACAGGAATTGAATGCCATCATCCAGACATTCGACAGATATAATTATACCATCAAGGCATCATATGGGCAGGAAGAAGACCCTGAAGACCTGAAAGACCGCTTCGATTCCCTGATGAACTACCTAAATGTTTAAGCCATTTCACTTTGAGCCCATCTAATTATCACCGGCTTAAGATCACTGTTTTTCCACTGCTTTTATTGGTTTGCACTATTCTAAGCGGTGCTCTCCAGGCGCAGAATGATAGCCTGATTCTGGTTAAAAGCATTGCGTACAACGGAAATAAGACTACGAAAGATCATATCATAACCCGTGAAATAATGTTTGCTGTTGGGGACACATTGGATCAGACGGTATTCAATGGATTATTGGAAAAAAGCCGGGAAAACCTGCTCAATACCTCTCTTTTTAACTTCGTATCCTATGAAATGCAATCATCCCCTGGCAGCTTGAATGTGGTTGATGTGGTGTTTGACGTGACCGAGAGATGGTATATCTGGCCATGGCCTACTATCGAGTTTGCTGACCGTAATTTCAATACCTGGTGGAATGAAAACAGAGACCTGTCACGTATGAGTTATGGGGTTGTCCTCAAATGGGGCAATTTCAGGGGAAGGAAAGAGCAGCTCAACTTAACAGCGCGCTTCGGATATAATGAACTCTACGGCTTCGATTATACCATCCCTTACCTCAACGAGAAGGAAACAATTGGGCTGGGTGTCGGCGCCGCCTATGGAAGAACCCATGAGGTGCCGGTTATGAATGAGGATGACCGCCTGGTATATTACAGGGATGATGAAGAGTACATACAGCAGGAGGTTAGTTCTTATCTTGCCTTGATCCTGCGCAATGAGATATATAATACGCACACCTTCAGGCTGGAGTACAATTATTGGAAGTTTGCTGATACCCTTTTGCTTATTAATCCCGGATTTAGCTATGCCGACAAGGAGATATTGCAATATTTTTCACTGGCATACCGCTTTAAGAGCGATCACAGGGATGATAAACCATACCCCTTGAAAGGATATTATTTCGACCTTGAATTGGTAAAACGGGGCTTTGAGTTTTTCGATAATGGTGGCCTGGATGTTTTTTATGTACGATCTACGTTTCGAAAATTCTTTCAGATGGGGAACCGATGGTATTTCGCTACCGGACTAAACTCTAAATTTTCAAGCGAATCCATACAGCCTTTTTATATGAACCGGGCAATTGGATATGGAAGGGATATCGTAAGAGGCTATGAGTACTATGTCGTAAATGGTCAGAACTTCGGCATACTCAAGAATAATTTTAAGTTTGCCCTTCTGCCAAGAAGAGACTTCAATCTGAATTTTATTAAATCGGAGAAATTCAGCAAAGTGCACTACGCCTTTTATTTGAACGCCTTTTTTGATATGGGCTTTGTAGACAATTTTTATCCTGATCCCGCCCTGAATAACCAGCTTGAGAATTCCCTGCTGATAGGATATGGTGTCGGAATTGATTTCGTTACGTATTACGACCTCGTTCTCAGACTGGAGTATTCTTTTAACCGCATGAACGAACATGGCTTTTTTCTGCATTTTATGGCGTCAATATAGGCATGCCCTTTATAATGTTAATTATTCTGAAGTCTATAAGTACAAATCCGCAGATTTTCGTAAACTTGCATCGGTTTTTAGGTATTATCAGAACATCTTGAAATGAAGCTTGCTTTATTCGGAAAAAGCATCAGGAAAGAATACTATCCATACCTTCTTCAGCTAATCAACAAACTGGAAGAGAACGGGTGTGATTTGCTGGTATATAAGCCATTTCTTGAAAACCTTCGGAAAAATAAGGATTTCAATTATGAAGCAACTCCTTTCTGCAACCACAGTGAGCTGAAAGGAAAGGCAGACATGGTATTCTCCATCGGGGGTGACGGCACCCTGCTGGATACGGTTTCACTGGTTCGTGATTCAGGCATTCCCGTGTTGGGGATCAACCTGGGCAGGCTGGGCTTTCTTTCAAGTATTTCAAGGGATGATATAATCCCTGCCGTCGAAAAAGTACTAAAAGGAGAATATACGCTCGAACCACGCACATTGCTGAGCCTGTCTTCCGATGCAGATATTTTTGGGGACTTTCACTGTGCTCTGAATGATATTACAGTGACCCGTAAGGAATCAATGGCATTGATCGTGATCCATGTTTACGTGGATGGGGTATTTCTGAATTCATACTGGGCTGACGGATTGATCGTGGCAACCCCTACAGGTTCCACTGCATATTCACTAAGCAGCGGGGGACCTATAGTGTCGCCGGGATCCGAGAATATACTGATCACACCACTGGCTCCCCATAACCTGACCATCAGGCCGATCGTGATTTCTGATAAAAGTGAGATCAGCATCAGGGTGGAAGGCAGAGACAGCGAATACCTGGTTAGCCTGGATTCAAAGACAGATGTAATTGAACCCGGACTTGAATTGCGGATCAGAAGGGCAGATTTTAGCTTCAACCTCGTTAAAATCGAGCATAAAGATTTCTTTACAACCATTCGTGATAAACTCAAATGGGGACTGGATGTTAGAAATTAATTGATCAAGAGATAAGAAATTTGGAAATAATGCGTTTTGGGAACTATATGAAGAAGATAACATTAATTATTATTATGATAATTGGTGCTTTTGGTTTGCATGCGCAAAAGACCCTTGAGGTAGGGCTTTTGGGTGGCGGCACCTACTATATCGGAGACCTGAACCCCGGAACCCCATTCTTGCTTACTAAGCCTGCATACGGAGTCGTGGCAAGGTTAAACCTGGATTCCAGATGGACCGTTAAACTTAGCGGCCTGCGGGGAGCCATAGAAGGCGATGACAATGTTTCCAATGCCATGCAGAACCGTGGTCTGAAGTTTGAATCCAAGATCACGGATATTACTACAGTAGTGGAATTCAATTTCTTTAACTACGTCACCGGAAGCACAAGGAATTTTCTTACACCTTACATCTTCGGTGGTGTTGGGGTATTATTGTTTAAACCTGAGGCAAATGGTGTCGCTCTGCGCGACCTGGGCACCGAAGGGCAAAACGCAGGCTTCGACGGTAGAAGCAAATACAAGACTACCCAGATCGTGTTTCCTTTTGGTATAGGGTTTAAGTATAGCCTGAACAAGAAACTGGGATTTGCACTGGAATGGGGAATACGCAAAACTTTCACTGACTATATCGACGATGTTAGCGAAACCTACTACCTTGACGGGGAAAGTATTGATCCATCGAACACAGCAGAGATCATGTCTGATCCCACTATGAACCACAAGCCATACGAAGCCAGGGGGAATCCCAGTAATAAAGACTGGTATACCTTCATAGGTGTATCCCTGACCTACAAGTTTAACCTTGGCCGTGATAAAGGTTGCAGCCAGTTTGGAAACAGAAGAGACTATTAAAAAGAATTAACCGATGGACCTGAAGAGCCGTATTGATCCTGAACGCTTACCAAAGCATGTTGCCATCATCATGGATGGGAACGGCCGTTGGGCGAATCAGCGCGGCAAACCCAGGATTTTTGGACACCAAAACGGTGTTGCATCCGTCAGGGAAGCAGCAGAAACAGCGGCTGATCTGGGGATCGAGTACCTGACCCTCTATGCTTTTTCCACTGAAAATTGGAATCGGCCGAAGTTCGAAACAGAGGCCCTGATGACCTTGCTGCTGAAAACCATTAACAAAGAAACAAAGACCCTGAATAAGAATAATATCAGGCTGAATGCCATCGGCGACCTGATGGGACTGCCTTCCATGACAAGGAAGCAGCTGGAGAAAGCCATTGCAAACACATCAGGGAACGACAGGATGACCCTCACACTGGCCCTCTCATACAGCGGCAGATGGGAGCTCCTGAATGCAACAAAAAAGATTGCTAAGCAGGTGGCAGAAGGAGAGCTCGATGCTGAAAAAGTTGATCAGCATGCATTCGAACAGGCATTGGAAACACAGGATATGCCAGATCCGGAGCTGCTGATCAGAACATCAGGCGAATATCGTATCAGCAATTTCCTGCTGTGGCAGATTGCTTATGCTGAGCTGTACTTTACATCGAAGTTATGGCCTGATTTCAGGAAAGATGACTTCTACGAGGCATTGATCGACTTTCAAAACCGGGAACGGAGATTTGGGAAAATAAGTGAACAAATAAAAGCAGATTAAGCGGGAATGACAGATACGGACAGACGAAAAAGGCTAGGGGCGAAATTTCCCTGCAGTAAATTACTTGCCGGATTAATTGGCATGCTAATTATATTGCTTTCAGCACCGTTATCGATGGCTCAGCAAATCAGCGACGACCTGGATGTGATTGACTATTCTGCGCCCAAGAAATATGAGATCGGCGGCATTACGGTATCAGGAATAGAATACCTCGACCAGAATGTGCTTATCATGCTTTCCGGCCTCAAGATTGGGGAAAGGGTTGATATTCCCGGTGAAAAGATCACCAATGCCGTTAAAAAATTATGGGACCAGGGCCTCTTTGAGGATGTCCGTATATCAGCTACACGCTTCCAGGGAGATCTTGTTTTTCTCAACATCTACCTGCTTGAAAGGCCCCGGCTGACCAAATATTCCTTTAAAGGAATCAAAAAATCGGAAGCAGATAATATTCGCGATGAGATGCGGATAACCCGTGGAGATGTTGTTACTGATCATCTTCTGGTAAGGATCAACAATATCATCAGCGGCTATTTTAGCGGCAAAGGTTTCCTCGATGTGGAAGTTGATGTGAAGCAAATAGCTGATACCACGAAGGCTAACAATGTGATCCTGGAGATTGTTGTAGATAAAAAATCGAGGGTAAGGATCTATCAGATCAATATTCATGGAAATGAAGCCCTCTCCACTTCAAAGGTGAAGAAAGCTTTTAAGGAAACGAAAGAAAAAGGATTGTTCCGTCCGCTTTATGGTGCTGACAAGTTGCTGGTAGATGTGGTCTGGGATGTCTTGCAGCTCAAGTTCCCGAAGGCGATCGAAGATTTCCAGTCATATGTGGATAAAACAATGCGCTTCAGGATATTTAAATCCTCCAAGTTCATTGAAAGCAGCTACGAGGGTGACGTGCTCAACCTGATCAATAAATACAATGAGATCGGTTACAGGGATGCCAAGGTTACAAGGGATTCTATTTCCAGGAATGACGACGGAACCTTGAATGTCGACGTCTGGATTGATGAAGGAAATCAATATTATTTCAGGAACATTACCTGGGTAGGGAACACAAAATATACAGCAGAGCAACTCGACAAAATTCTTGAGATTCAGAAAGGTGATGTATATAACAAAGACCTTTTGAATACCAACCTCTCTTTTAATCCGGCTGGCTTCGATGTCAGCTCCCTGTATCTTGATGATGGTTACCTCTTTTTCCAGGCAGAGCCTGTTGAGGTAAGGGTGGAGAATGACTCTATCGACCTTGAGATCAGGATGCGTGAAGGAAAACAGGCTACCATCAATAAGGTGACGGTAAAGGGGAATACAAAAACGAACGACCATGTTGTGATCCGGGAGATCAAAACACGTCCCGGTCAGCTTTTTAGCAGGGATGCGATCATCAGGACGGTCAGGGAACTTGGCCAGCTGAAGTATTTCAACCCGGAGACCATTGCCCCCGATGTCATTCCTAACCCCGAAGATGGTACTGTCGACATCGTCTATTCGGTTGAAGAAACCTCTGCCGATCAGATCGAACTCTCCGGTGGATGGGGATATGGTAGGATCATTGGTACGCTCGGTGTATCTTTTAATAACTTCAGCTTAAGGAACTTCTTTAAGAAAGGGGCCTGGAAGCCGATACCGTCAGGTGACGGGCAAAAGCTTTCACTACGTATACAGAGTTACGGTAGGGGATACATCAGTTACAGTGCATCTTTTACTGAGCCGTGGCTGGGTGGAAGGAAACCGAACGCCTTCAGTGTATCTTATTATCATTCATTGTATTCAAACGGACTTCCAAGGAGTGATACAAACCGTGCCTATTTCAAGATCAACGGATTGACATTCGGACTGGGGCAACGCCTGAAATGGCCTGATGACTTTTTTACCCTCTACCAGGCAATTAATCTGCAACGCTACGATCTGCATAAATACACAACTATTTTCACTTTCGGCGACGGAACAGGAACTTATAATAACTTCAACTACAATATTGTTCTGGGCAGGAATTCCACTGCGCCCAGCTATATATATCCCCGTACAGGATCCAATCTTTCATTGTCTGTGGAAGCAACACCGCCATATTCATTATTCAGCGATGCTGATTATACCAAAATGGAGGATAAGGAAAAGTATAAGTGGATAGAATACCATAAATGGAAATTTGAGGCTTCCTACTTCCTCGAAGTGGCGCCTAAGTTTGTGATCATGGGTAGGCTGAAGTACGGTTTCCTTGGATCATATAATAGCGATATTGGGATTACTCCATTCGAAAGGTTCTACCTGGGTGGTGACGGACTCTCCGGTTATAATAACCTTGACGGAAGGGAGATCATTGGTATGCGCGGATATGGTAATGAAACACTGACACCTTACTACTACCAGGACAGAAACGTTGGTGGTACTGTATATTGCAAGTATACGCTGGAATTCCGCTATCCGCTTTCTCTGAACCCATCGGCAACCATTTATGCCCTTGCATTCCTGGAAGCCGGGAAAGCATGGCTGTACCATCCGGCATTTAATCCTTTCGACCTTTACCGGTCGGCCGGGTTCGGTATGCGGGTATTCCTGCCTATGTTTGGCCTGCTTGGCCTCGACTGGGGATATGGGTTTGATGAAGTTCCTGGTTTGCCGGGAGCCAATGAAGGACAGTTCCACTTCTCTATCAACCAATCAATCGATTAATCAAAAAAATAATTTTTGGCAGGTTTTTTGTATTTGCTATTAAAAACAAAATATCGGAGGACATACATATGAAAAAACTGATTTTAACAATCGCCGTTATCCTGTCTGCATTCGCAGTCACCACGGCACAGAAATATGCTTTTGTTGATTCTGACTACATTCTGACCAACATTCCTGAATACCAGGATGCACTTGATATCCTGGATGAGTTTTCCATTCAATGGCAGAAGGAGATCGAAGGAAAGTTCACTGAAGTTGATCAGCTGTATAAAGACTATCAGGCCGAAGCCGTATTACTTCCTGAGGATATGAAGGCACAGCGTGAAAACGAGATCATCAAGAAGGAGAAGGAAGCTAAAGACCTGCAAAAGCAACGTTTTGGCAGGGAAGGTGACTTATTCCAGAAGCGCCAGGAACTTGTACAACCTATTCAGGAAAAGATCTATAATGCTATAGAGGAGATCGCGGAAACACAAAACTATGCGCTGGTATTCGACAAAGCAGGAAGCCTTTCCATTCTTTATGCGAAAGCCAAGTACGACATTTCTGATGATGTGCTGGATGAAGTTGGTACCGTAATGCAAACCGTGAGGCGTGAAGACAGGCAAGGACCTGCACCCTCTTCAGGCAGCTCTTCGGGGAACAGTAATAATGCCAATAAAATGATTGAACAGCACCAGGGTGGGAATCAAAGTTCCTCGCCACAAGGGGGTAAAAGATAAACCGTTACGGCACTGCAAATCAGACCCGCCAGGCCGATATTAATATAAATATATTTTTGTGTTTATATTGAATTATTCCATACATTTGCTGGGTTAAAAAGAATTTATAATCTATACTGAAATAACATGAAAAACATTCTGAAAGCTGTACTTCTTGTAGCTTTTATGCTTACAGCAACAATCGCCTGGTCACAGGCTAATCTGAAGATCGGACACATTGATTCACAAGCCCTCATCGAGCTGATGCCGGAGAAAGATTCCGTCGAAACACAACTGATGGATTACCAGCGCTCACTCGAAGAGCAGATTGGTGCCATGTACCTTGAATATCAGAACAAAGTTCAGGACTATACAAACAATGCTGACGGCATGTCTGATATCATCAAACAAACCAAAGAAAGAGAGATCGCCGATTTAGAAACCCGCATTACTGAATTTCAGCAGAGTGCTGAGTCAACCTTTGGCGTCAAACAGCAGGAACTTTATGATCCGCTGATCACAAAAGCCAGGGAGGCTATTACTGCAGTAGCTGAAGCAAATGGCTTTACCTACATTCTGGATGTAAGTATGGGCACTGTACTCTACTTTGACTCTGGTGAAGACGTGCTTCCACTTGTTAAAGCCAAGTTAGGTTTATAATCGAGAAAGATATTTTGATTTAAAAACCCTGCAGAGATGCGGGGTTTTTTATTTGTTCAAATTTTCGTTGACAGTTCATGTATAAAATTCTTGATCACTCAACACTCAACACTCAACCCCCAAAACCCAACACCTATTTGTACCAGCTTGCATACATATTGTAGCTGTTGGCGATGCGTTCAATCTCGCCAACGATCAGGTCCTGGTCAATGTCTTTGATCTTGCGGGCAGGTACACCTGCATACACACTTCCTGATTCAACTACCGTTCCTTTAGGGATAAGGGCGCCGGCTGCAACGATAGAATTACTCTCGATCACGGCATGGTCCATGATAATGGATCCCATCCCGATCAACACATTGTCTTTAATGGTACAGCCATGTACCACTGCATTGTGAGCGATACTCACATTGTTGCCGATCTCTACGGGAGCTTTCTGATAAGTCCCGTGTATACACACACCGTCCTGGATATTTACATTATTGCCAATATGAATATGCGTAACATCGCCCCGAACTACGGCATTAAACCACACACTGCAGTGATCGCCCATGAGCACCTCACCGGTAATGGTGGCGTTGTCGGCAAGGAAGCATTCCTTACCAATTTTAGGTGATATCCCTTTTACGGATTTGATAAGCGCCATAACTTTATTTCTTAACAGCTTTATGGTTGTTTACCAGCATGGAACTGCCATCAATGACATCCCGTGGGTAGTCGATAGAATAATGTAGCCCACGACTTTCCTTCCGCTTGTTGGCCATTTTGATCACCAGGTAAGCAACATTGATCATATTCCTCAACTCGCAGATATTTATAGTAAGAATGGACCTGTCGTATAGCTCTTCTGTTTCCCGGTATATGATCTCCAGCCTGTCAAGTGCCCGCCTCAGCCTCAGATTCGACCTTACGATGCCGACATAGCTGCTCATCAAAGCCCTCAGCTCCTTAAGCGATTGTGTAATTAGGATCATTTCCTCATTTAAAACAGTACCTGAAGCATCCCAGTCGGGGACATCCGCGCAGAAGTTGATCTCTTCAGCGGAATCAATGGCATTCATGCTTGCGCGATGTGAAAACACAGCCGACTCGAGCAGTGAATTCGATGCCAGCCTGTTGGCACCGTGTAAACCTGTTGAAGCACATTCGCCTGAAGCATACAGGTTCGTGATAGAACTGCGTGCAAATTCATCCACCTTGACCCCACCGCAGATATAATGTGCCGAGGGCACTACAGGAATCATCTCCTTGGTAATATCGATGTTGACAGTAAGGCATTTGGCGTAAATACGCGGAAAATTCTTGAAGAGCTCATCCTCGTCGAGATGGGTTGCATCCAGATATACGAAATCATCACCGGAAAGCTTCATCTCATTATCGATGGCCCTGGCTACTATATCCCTCGGGGCTAATGATTCACGCTTATCATACTTCTGCATGAATTCTTTTCCATCCTGGGTCTTGAGAACAGCACCAAAGCCCCTTAAGGCTTCCGTGATGAGGAAGGCAGGCTTTTCAGTGGGATTGTATAAGGAAGTAGGATGAAACTGGATGAACTCCATATTTTCAACCTGCGCCTTAGCCCGGTATGCCATCGCAATGCCATCGCCGGTGGCAACATATGGATTGGTAGTATTGCTGTAAATATTTCCCGCTCCTCCTGTTGCGAGCATGGTGGTCTTGGCCAGGATGGTCCAGATCTCTTGCTTCTTCAGGTCCATGGAATAAACACCGTAGCAGTTGATATCCTCGTTTTTTCTGTTGATTTCCTTCCCCAGGTGATGCTGGGTGATCAGGTCGATGGCAAAATGATCTTCGAGCATCTCTATGTCAGGATGTTCTGCGATCTTATTTAGTAAGGCCCTTTCTATCTCCAACCCGGTACTATCTTTATGGTGAAAAACACGGCTTTCTGAATGCCCCCCTTCGCGGGCCAGGTCATACTCGCCGGATGCATTCTTATCAAACTGGGCTCCCCATTCGATCAACTCCCTGATCCTGGCTGTGGATTCCTTGATGGTGAGTTCCACGATCTCCCTGTTGTTGAGTCCGTCACCGGCAACAATGGTATCGATGATATGCTTCTCATAGGTGTCGGGAGTGTACATCACGGCAGCGATGCCACCCTGGGCATATTTGGTAGACGTTTCTTCTGCATCTGATTTGGTCAGTATACAGACCTTTCCGTGATCAGCAACTTTCAGGGCGTAAATGAGACCGGCAATGCCGGAACCAATGATCAGAAAATCTGTTTGTTTACGCATAATGCTTTATTATAACTGCAGAAGTGCCTTTGCAGCGTCTTCACCACCCAGAAGCATTTTTGTAGGGTCTTCAAGCACCTCTTTTACCTTTACAAGGAAGCCAACGGCTTCACTGCCATCTATAATTCGGTGGTCGTAAGACAGGGCCAGGTACATAATCGGGTGTATCTCTACTTTGCCATTAACGGCTATCGGGCGCTCAACAATGTTGTGCATACCCAGGATAGCACTTTGCGGGGGATTGATGATGGGCGTTGATAACATAGATCCAAATACACCCCCATTAGTAATGGTGAAGGTCCCGCCTTTCATTTCATCAAGACTGAGTTTTCCATCCCTTGCTTTGATGGCCAGTTCCCTTATTCTACCCTCGATATCGGCCAGGCTCATCTGCTCTGCATTTCGCAGTACCGGCACCATTAGCCCCTTAGGAGCACTCACGGCGATGCCAACATCGGCATAATTGTGCATGACCATCTCATTTCCGGAGATCTGTGCATTCACCTTTGGGAAGTGCTGCAGCCCTATTGTCACGGCTTTGGTAAAGAATGACATGAAGCCAAGGCCTACACCAAACTTTTCCTTGAAGCTGTCTTTATATTTTTTGCGGATCTCCATGATCGGGGTCATGTTCACCTCGTTAAAGGTGGTAAGCATGGCAGTTTCATTCTTAACCGAAACCAGCCTTTCCGACAACTTCATCCGCAATCTGGTAAGCTTCTGACGGTCTGCATCACGTGTCCCACCCCAGTTGGAAGATGGTACTGTAGCTGTGGACGGAGCCTGATTGGTACGCTCGGAAACGAAAAACTCCACATCTTTCTTGCCAGCCCTATATTTTCGAAAAAAGTCCTCAAATTCCTTTTCTGTACTTCCACTTTCCTGAAGCAGCTTCTTCGCCAGTGGTGACAGATGTACATTGCTTTCTTCAACAACTTCTTTCTTTGGAGACTCCTTCACCGGCACTTCGGCTTTTACTTTGTCTGCAGACGCTTCAGCGGAGGCAGGCTTTTCTTTCTTTTTCCCTTTGGCTTCGGTATCGATGGTAGCTATTACAGCCCCAATTCCCAGGTTATCCCCTTCTTCAGCTTTGAGGCTGATCTTTCCGCTGTCTTCAGCGCTGATGGTCAGGGTAGCCTTATCGGAATCGATCTCTGCAATCTCCTGGTCCTTATCTACTTGCTCACCATCTTCCACGAGCCAGCTGGCAAGCTGTACCTCGGTGATGGATTCTCCCGGACTGGGAACTTTTATCTCTATGATCATAGGTCAATTACTATTTTTTCTGCAGTTTTTTAACACGTTTTTTAGCATTAAAATGGCCTGCATTTACTTCTGCTTCTCCTAATTCATCTACTTCTACGTTGAACGATTGCCATCTGTTACCAATACAGATCATTCGGCATTCGTTGTCAACCATGGGGCAGTCACACACACCATAGGCTTTTTCGATGATCTTCCGCTGCCGTATCTGATGAAACTTGCTGGATCCTGTTGCAGTGCTTCCGCTTGGTGGTCGTGCTACCAGTCTGAGTTCGAGTGAAGTAAAGTGCAATCTAAGGAATGGCCAGGCTCCCATATTCACAGGTTCTTCCTGTACCCATACCCAATCTTCGACAGGTGAATATTTTTCGATGATTCCCCTGATCTGTGTCATTGGCAAGGGAAACAATTGTTCGATCCTGATAATAGCTGTATCTTCTCTATTCTCTTTTTGTTTCTCCTCCAGGAGATCATAATAAACTTTTCCGTTGCAAAAGATCACCCTTTTAACCTTCTTGGGATCGGAACCATCTTCAATGATTTCCTTAAAGCCAGCTTTTGTGAAGTCATCCAGGGGCGAAACACAGGCAGGGTGCCTGAGCAGGCTTTTAGGTGTGAAGATGATCAGGGGTTTCCGGAACTCACGCTTGAGCTGCCTGCGAAAGGCATGGAAGAGGTTGGCTGGTGTGGTGGGATTGATCACCTGCATATTGTCTTCTGCACATAGTGACAGAAAGCGTTCCATGCGTGCACTGGAATGTTCAGGACCTTGACCCTCATACCCATGGGGCAGAAGTACCACCAGGTCGTTCATTACATTCCACTTGTCTTCAGCACTGCTGATAAACTGGTCGAAGATGATCTGTCCGCCATTGGCGAAATCGCCGAACTGTGCTTCCCAGATGGTGAGTGCATATGGAGATGTTAATGCAAATCCATACTCAAAACCCAGTACACCATATTCTGAGAGGGAGCTGTTGTATATTTCAATCTTTGCCTGCTCTTTGCTGATATGATTGAGGGGCAGGTATTCTTTCTCTGAATCCTCCACCTTCAGCACTGCATGCCTGTGGGAAAAAGTACCACGGGCTACATCTTGTCCGCTGAGCCTGATAGGGATGCCTTCATTCAACAGGCTTCCGTAGGCCAGTAGTTCACCCATGGCCCAATCGAGCATGCCGGTTTTTTCTAACATTTCCAACCTGTTCTCCTGCAAACGTACCAGCTTCCTGAAAAGCTTTTCATCGGCAGGCAACGAACAAATTTGTTTTCCTATCTTCAGCAGTTCGGATTTTTTTACTCCTGTCTCCGGCGAATAGTCAAAATCCCTGGGGTTGGCCTTATGAATATCGTGCCAGCTTTGTTCAAGAAATGAGCCTATGCTGGCTTTCCCCATCTGTTTTGATTTTTCGAGGTCTGCCTCCAGCAAAGCATTGAAATTTTCATCAAAGGCTTTTGCCTCTTCAGCCTTTATCGTTCCTTCCTGGATCAGCTTTTCGCTATAAATCTCCAGGGGGTTAGGATGCTTTTCAATGAGCTTGTAAAGGATGGGTTGGGTGAAGCGGGGTTCATCACCTTCATTATGTCCGTATTTTCTGTAACAAAGCAGGTCGATGAATACATCCTTATGAAATTTTTGGCGGTACTCCATCGCCAGATTGATGGTATGCACAAGTGCTTCTACATCATCCCCGTTCACATGGAATACCGGGCTGAGTGTTGTTTTAGCTACATCGGTGCAATAGGTACTTGAGCGGGCATCCAGGTAGTTAGTGGTAAACCCGATCTGGTTATTGATAACCACATGTATGGTGCCGCCGGTACGGTAACCACTTAATTCCGACATCTGTAGGACTTCATAAACAATGCCCTGGCCTGCTATAGATGCATCACCATGTATCAGAATGGGAGCCAGGCGCTTATAATCGCCTTTATAATCTCTGTCGATACGGGCCCTCGCAATCCCCTCGACTACAGGATCCACTGCTTCGAGGTGGGAAGGGTTGGGAGCAAGGGTAAGTTTCACTTCCTTATCGCCTGCCTTTCTGCTGGTGGTATATCCAAGGTGGTACTTCACATCTCCGAGGAGGTATTCTTCTTCGTATTCTGCCCCCTCAAATTCATGAAACAGGTTCTGGTAAGGCTTATGCATGAAGTTTGCCAGTACATTCAGCCGACCACGATGGGGCATGCCAATGATAAATTCTTTCAGGCCAAGTTTAGCCCCGGTATGTGTGATGGCATCTAAAGCCGGGATCAGCGACTCGGCCCCTTCCAGGGAAAAGCGCTTCTGCCCGGGAAATTTTTTATGAATAAATTTTTCGAATAAAACAGCCCTGCTGATCAACTTCAGGAACTCTTTCTTGTATTCCTTGTCGAAATCAGGTGTGTTGCAGCTTGATTCCATCCTTTTTTGCAGCCAATCAACGACTTCAGGGTGCCTGATATACATATATTCAGTTCCGATGGAACCACAATATGTCTTTTCAAGGTTATCGATGATCTTTTCCAGTGTGGCCGGACCGATACCAATAACGTTCCCTGCCTGGTAAACGTTCTTCAGATCTGCTTCGGTAAATCCGAAGTTCTGATAATCGAGTGTAGGAGTGTACTTGCGCCGGGTCCTGACAGGGTTCGTCTGCGTAAACAGATGGCCCCGCTGCCGGTAAGCATTGATCAGGCTGAGCACCTTAAACTCTAAGGGGTATTCTTCCGCTGTAACCGGTTTGGGTTTATAATCTTCCCGGGCAAATTCAAAGCCTTCGAAAAAATGCCGCCAGTCCTCGGTAACGGATTGGGGATCGTTCAGAAAATCCTGGTATAGCTTATCTATAGTATCCGGATCAGAACTGTTGATAAAGGATTGTGTATCCATATTGCTTGCGTGTGCGAGGGTGCAAAGGTACGAATAATTAAGAATGGTTCAAGATAATATAGGTAACAAGCCAGGGGCTTTGAGGGTTCATTGCAACATAAAAAAAGTCCTCCTGATTGCTCAGGAGAACTTCTTTATGGATTAATCTTGTTTACAGATCGATATTATTCCGGCTCGATAGCTTCTACCGGGCAAACATCTGCGCATGAACCGCAGTCAGTGCATACGTCAGGGTCAATTACATAGATATCACCTTCTGAGATAGCCTCTACCGGACATTCGTCGATACAGGTTCCACATGCAGTACAGTCGTCTGTGATTTTGTAAGCCATAGTCTTATTTTTTAAGAATGATAAAAAGTTTTTTGCAAATATAAAGCACATATTTATTACGATTTACTTTAATGAAAAGGGAGTGCACTATTTATTCCAATTCTAAATAAATTACTTGCCATTCAATGGCTTGATTTACAGCTTAATGCAGATGTAAAAATTTGTGTTGAAAATTTGTTAATAATTGGTGATTGGAAACATATAAAACTTATAACTTTGCAGGGTTGTTTAACAATCTGGCACAATGTCGAAAAAAACAAGTAAAGTAATTGAACTGGATGCAGTTGTTGTGAAGTTTGCCGGTGATTCAGGCGATGGCATGCAACTTAGCGGAAACCAGTTTTCGGATACTTCAGCCTTTGCTGGAAATGACCTTGCAACCTTCCCCGACTACCCATCTGAGATCCGTGCGCCACAGGGCACTATTGCCGGTGTGTCTGGTTTTCAGCTGCATATTGGGCATAAAGAGGTTGATACTCCTGGTGACCTTGCGGATGTACTGGTAGCACTTAATCCTGCTGCGCTTAAAGCAAATATGAAGTGGGTCAAGACCGGGGCTACCATAATTATCGATATCGATAACTTCGATAACAAATATTATAAAAAGGCCGGCTATATCGAAGATCCCCTGGGAGATGGTTCGCTGGATGGATATAATGTTGTGAAGGCGCCGATATCTCAGTTGAGTAAAGCCACTGTGAAGGACCTTGGTGTGGATGCCAAATCTGCAGATCGAACCAAGAACCAGTTTGCCCTGGGCATACTTTACTGGCTGTTCAATAAGGACCTGAAATTTGGAGAGGAATTTATCGATAGTAAGTTTGGCAGTAAGAACCCTTTGTTGGCTGAGGCCAATAAGAGGGTGCTGAGGTCGGGCTATAATTATGCTGAAACGGTAGAAGCACTTCGTACTACATACCAGATCAATCCAATCAAAAACCGCAAAGGAAGGTTCAAAAATATTACTGGCAACATAGCTACTGCCTGGGGCCTGATGGCTGCAGCAGAACGTGCCAACATGGAACTGTTTCTTGGTTCCTATCCCATTACTCCGGCCTCGGAGATCCTGCAGGAACTTTCCAAAATGAAGCATTTTGGAGTAAAAACTTTCCAGGCCGAGGATGAGATTGCCGGGATCAATTCTGCCATTGGTGCCAGTTTTGCCGGCGATTTTGCAGTAACGACTACTTCAGGACCGGGACTTGCCCTCAAAGGGGAAGCCATCGGACTGGCAGTGATCACGGAACTCCCGCTGGTGATTGTTAATGTACAACGTGGTGGACCGGCAACAGGCTTGCCGACCAAACTTGAACAGTCGGATCTTATGCAGGCATTGTATGGCCGTAATGGCGAAAGCCCTTGTGTGGTTATCGCTGCCAGCACGCCTGCTAACTGCTTCCGCTATGCCTATGTAGCAAGTAAGATTGCCCTGGAACACATGACTCCGGTGATATTGCTGACTGATGGCTATCTGGCCAATGGATCAGAACTCTGGAATGTACCTGAGATTAAGAACTTACCCGATATCAATCCTCCATTTGTAGAAGATAATGTGGATTATCAGCCATATGAGCGGAATCCCAAGAACCTGGCCAGATACTGGGCTTTGCCCGGACAGGAGGGCTTGCGTCATCGCATTGGCGGGCTGGAAAAGGAAGATGTAACCGGCAATGTGTCCCATAACCCTCTCAACCACGAATTAATGGTACATCTGAGGGAAGAAAAAGTACAGAAGGTTGCTGAGTTTATTCCTGAGCTGAAAGTCTCGGGCGAAGATAGCGGTGATCTGCTTATTGTTGGCTGGGGCGGTACATATGGTGCTCTCATCTCTGCTGTGAAAGACTTGCAGGAGACAGGAAAAAAGATAAGCCTTGCGCAGTTCAATTATATCATGCCGCTGCCTAAAAATACAGCTGAAGTATTTGGAAAGTTCAAGCGTATTGTTGTTTGCGAGATCAATCTCGGACAATTCGCAAATTACCTGCGCATGCATCTTCCCGAGTTCAGTTACCAGCAATATAATAAAGTTCAGGGACTGCCATTCATGATCTCTGAACTCAAGGAAAAGTTCAATCAAATTCTGGAGGCATAAATCATGGCTGAAGAAATCAAGACAGAACAACTACAGAATACCAAGGCTGATTTTAAAAGCGACCAGGTTGTAAAATGGTGCGCGGGATGTGGCGACTTTGCCATCCTTTCGGCTATACAGAGCGCTCTTGTCGACAGCAACGTAAGGAAAGAAGATGTAGTCTTCGTTTCAGGGATCGGATGTTCATCCAGGTTTCCGTATTATATGAATACGTATGGCTTTCACGGGCTTCATGGAAGGGGTGCTGCCGTCGCCTCCGGCCTGAAGGTAGCCAACCCGAAGCTGGATGTGTGGCATATTACCGGTGATGGTGATAGCATGGCCATCGGTGGAAACCACTTTATCCATGCAGTGAGGCGGAACATCGACATGAACATCATCTTGTTCAATAACAAGATCTATGGCCTTACCAAAGGACAGTATTCGCCAACAACACCCCGTGGTAGCATCACTAAAACCTCGCCCGACGGAACCATAGAAAATCCTTTCAAACCTGGTGAACTTTGTATGGGTGCACAGGGATCTTTCTTTGCCAGGGTGGTTGATACAGAACCTAAAAGGATGAGGGAAGTCTTTCTGGAAGCAACCAGGCATCGTGGCACATCGGTAGTAGAAGTACTGCAAAACTGCGTGATCTTCAACAACCGTATCCATTCAGAAATTACAGGTAAAGAGGTCAGGGATGATCATCAGATCCACCTCGAGCATGGAAAACCGATGATATTCGGTAAAGAAATGAATAAAGGCCTGGTACTGAAAGCTTCCAGGCTGGAAGTTGTGACCTTAGGTGAGAATGGGGTTAGTGAAGAAGACATACTTGTTCATGATGTTCATAATCCTGACGATACTACACATTATATGCTGGTGAGGATGACCCTGCCGGAATATCCAGTGGCAACCGGAGTGATCCGCGCATGCGAATGTGTGAGTTCCTATGATGCTGAGCTTGAACTCCAGATGGAAAAGGCAAAAAAGAACAGCAACTTCAAATCTGTACAGGATCTTATGGAGGAAAAATCCTTCATAGTGGAATAGAGCCCAGGCCACAACTTAGCTTAACAATCTTATTATCTTTGCTTTGTGATCGAGCAATTCAAATCCTTTGTGAAGGAACACTTATTGTGTTCTCAAAATGACAGCATACTAATGGCTGTAAGTGGCGGCATGGACTCCATGGCTATGGCTGAGCTGTTTTCCCTGGCGGGATATGAATTCTCTTTTGTCCATTGCAATTTCAAGCTTCGGGGCAGAGAAGCGGATGTAGATGAAGCCTTCATTATAGAGGCCGCGGAAAGATATGGTATTCAATGCTTCCACCGCTCTTTTGAAACAGCCAGGATTGCCGATGAGACCGGCAACTCAATTCAGATGGTGGCCCGTGACCTGCGCTATGCCTATTTTGAGGAGATCGCATCGGAGCATGGCTTTGATCATATAGCTACAGCACATCACCTTGACGATCAGATAGAAACATTTTTTATCAACCTGAGCCGCGGATGCGGCATTGCAGGCTTGCATGGTATCCCGATTAAAAACGGGAAGATCATCCGCCCCCTTATGTTTTCCTACAGAAAAGATATTGAAGGATTCGTCATTGGCAATAATGTTGCATTTCGTGAAGATAGCTCCAATAAGAGTTTGAAATATCAGAGAAATAAGATCAGGCACGAACTTCTGCCTGTCTTCCTCGAAATGAACCCATCCTTCCGTGAAGAAATGTCAGCCAATATCCAACGTCTTGCGGCCACAGAGGAAGTGTACAGGCAAGTTGTTGAACTGGCAAGAAAAGAAGTTGTTGAATTACATGAAAATGAGATCAGACTTGATATTGCCAAATTGAAGATGTTTTCACCTGTATCACAGATATTGTATGAGCTTATTGCTGCTTTTGGCTACAAACAGGATGATATTGAAAAAATAATGCTTGCCCTGAACGGTATCCCGGGTAAAAAATTCCTGACTCAATCCCATCAGTTGGTCATTGACAGAAAGGAGATTCTGATATCATCCTTAAACAACACTATTGATGAGGAGGTGGAGATTTTTCTGGATTCTAAAGGGATTGATTCACCGCTTGCTTTATCATTTGTTGTTCATCCGGCAGAAGATTATAGCATTCCGACAGACAAGATGATTGCATCCCTTGACCTGGATGTATTGAGCTTCCCATTGCAACTGCGTAAGTGGCGGCAGGGGGATTCCTTCATCCCGCTGGGGATGAAGAACCATAAAAAACTCAGCGATTTCTTTATCGATGAAAAGTTTTCCCTCCCGGAAAAAGAAAGAACCTGGATTCTCTGTTCTGGTGACAATATCGCTTGGATCCTTGGCCACCGCATCTCCGACCTGTTCAAAATCACAGAAAACACCGGCACTGTTTACCAGATTAAAATTAGCTGATTTTAAAACCCGTACCCTGCACCCTGTGCCCTTAACCTGCTATCCCATTAACAATAATTATGTTAATAGCCCTTAAAATATAGCCTTCTAAGCTATCTACGTATATATATTTCTCGTATTTTTGCCCTTTCAAATTCAATTACATGAAAGCTATAAAATCATTATCCGGAATGCGTTTTTTACTGACTCTTATCATCAGCGTCTTGTTCAGTTCTATGGCATGGTCACAGATCTATGAGCCTGTGAAGTGGGAGTTTTCAAGTGAAGAAAGTGGGGAGAATGAGTACTTGTTGACTTTTAAAGCAGCGATCGACCAGCACTGGCACCTGTACTCACAGGATATTCCCATGAGCCCGCCGGCTACTACATTTTATTTTGAAGGGGATACAGCCTTGTATGATCTGATCGGCACTGCTACAGAGTCGGAGTCGATTGAAGAGTATGATCCTAACTTCGACATGGTTCTCAAGTACTTTGCAGATGAAGCCTTATTTCAACAAAAGATAAAATTGCTTACTGATGGACCGGTAAAAGTATCCGGCGCCATAAACTTCATGAGCTGTGATGATAAGCAGTGCCTGCCACCGGAAGATGCTGAATTTGAGTTTGTATACAATGGGGCTGTTTCACAGGCGGCAATAACAGATCCTGCCCTGGCCGATGGGGAATATAAAGCAACCACTGAGATCATTAAAGATAAGGCCATACTTGAAGAAATGAAGATGGACGAGCTTGAGTATTCTACCATGCTGGACCTGTTTATTCTTGCCTTTGTTTTCGGCCTGATCGCTATTTTAACACCCTGTGTGTTTCCCATGATCCCTATGACTGTGAGCTTCTTTATGCATGAAGGTGAAAGTAAGGCCAAAGGAAAGTTCCAGGCCATCATATTCGGGATTTCCATCGTATTGATATATACCGTGATCGGAACAGTGATCGCGCTTACCCTGGGTGTAAACTTTGCAAACTGGTTGTCGACACACTGGCTGCCAAACATTTTGTTTTTCCTGATCTTTGTGATCTTCGCAGCATCCTTTTTTGGCATGTTTGAGATCACATTGCCCAGCTGGATGATTAACAGATCAGATAAAAATGCTGAAAGGGGAGGCATCACCGGCCCATTCTTCATGGCCTTTACTCTGGTACTTGTCTCTTTTTCCTGTACAGGTCCGCTGGTCGGAACCATACTTGTGGAAGCAGCCACCGGAGCCTGGCTTGAGCCCATCGTGGGTATGCTTGGCTTCTCTCTGGCCTTTGCATTGCCTTTTGCTCTCTTTGCTTTCTTCCCGGCCTGGCTATCGAAGATGCCCAAATCAGGCGGATGGCTTAACTCTGTTAAGGTAGTGCTTGGTTTTCTTGAACTGGCACTTGGACTTAAGTTTCTCAGCATCGCTGACCAGACTTATCACTGGGGACTTCTCGACAGGGAGGTTTACCTGGCAATCTGGATCGTGATATTTGTACTGATGGGCTTCTACCTGCTTGGCAAAATCAAGTTTGCCCACGACAGCGACGTAAAAAATATCAGTGTTCCCAGGCTTACCCTCGTGATCATTACCTTCTCATTCGTGGTATACCTCATTCCGGGCATGTTTGGAGCACCCCTGAAATTCTTATCAGGATATATGCCACCGGCGCAAAGCCATGACTTCGACCTGAATGCCATCGTGCGTGAAAATGTGAAATTGATGGTGCCGGAGGATGACACTCCGTCGAATTGTGAAACGGCCAAATATCATGAATTCCTTCACCTGCCACATGGCCTCGATGGTTACTTTGATTATGAGCAGGCCCTTGCCTGCGCGAAAAGCCTGAATAAGCCGATGTTCATCGACTTTACCGGCCATGGATGCGTAAACTGCCGTGAGATGGAGGCCAATGTATGGTCTGACCCAAAGGTCTTGAAACGCTTACAGGAAGACTATATCGTTGTCGCCCTGTATGTAGACGATAAAACAGCTGTTCCCGAAGAGGAATGGATACGGTCCAGTGCTGATGGCAAACTCAAGAAAACCGTGGGCAAGATATATGCAGATCTGCAGATCCATAACTTTAACATCAACGCTCAACCATATTATATTCTCCTAGGGCATGACGGCGAGATCCTCGTAAAGCCGAGGGCTTACGACCTGGATGTAGATGCTTTTGTAAAATTCCTGGATGAAGGGAATAAGAAGTTCAATGACCTGTATGGTACTGCAGCCTTCTCATTTTAGTAGCTGCTGAATATGACCTGGCAGGTCTGCGACCTGCCAGGTCATATTCTGATTTGTTATTTCAATACAATTAATTGATTTGCAAAATAATTGCCCATCTTAATTGATATGCAATAAATACCTTGCGGCAAGCCTGATAAATCAATTGTAGCCTGCGAACCCAGGCTGGTTTTATAAGCTACCCTTTTCCCCATATTGTTATAGACCGAGAGCTCTGCTCCGGTCAGCTCTTCTGGAGTATGGATATTTAGAACTCCCTGGCAAGGATTAGGAAATACCTTGAATTGTTCTGCAGAATACTCAGGAACAGATACCAGGTAATCGCATTCAGGTGAAATGCCGGTTGAATACAGGCCAAATTCGGGATCAGAGTAGCATCGTAAACGGCCTCCTTCATACACATCAACTACACATGCCCAATCAGGTTCCGGTAGCATATATGAATCAACAGGGCCAATTGTTTCAATGATTTCACCATATATCGCCCAATGTGTTCCCTCAAGCGGTTGAACTACTATTTTTCGGAGTAATTGCCCGTTAAGGATAGTTGTTCCGGTATCAATTACGACGATTTGACCAATTGTATCGCACCATTCAAGCAGGTCATCATTTTGTGGTATGATCAATGTGTCGCCGGGTAAACTTGTGAAATCATATATAGTGTAAAATTTATTATTTGCAAATAAATACACCTTATCATCATCGGAGAACATGTATTCTTTACCAATATATCTATGATAAGTTGTGTCGAATTCAAGATTGCGAATTACGCTTCTTTTTTCCAATATCCTGCATGTAGTGTCATGAATTATTGTATCTCCAATAGGTACGATGTTTATGTAACCCATGTACCAGAAATTAGTATATTCATAATACCACTCGGCTCCATCCGGCGCCCAGGTCTGGGATTGTGATCTGTTTACGGAAAAAACAACGAGCAATGAAAGGATCAGGATTATCTTTTTCATATGCTAAAAGTTATATGTTTTTAGTATTTTCGCAATCTTCATATAAAGATACTAAATATACAGACCAATGCGCAAACTGACTATACTCCTGACAAGCCTTACTTTGTTGATGGCATTCCAACTTGAAGCGCAGCCCTTTGAAAGCATCTCTTCCGGCATCACCGGCCTCGGCAGGAGCTATGTGGCCTGGGGCGACTACGATAACGATGGTGATCTGGATGTCGTAATTAGTGGTATGAGCAATGCCGGTGACCATATGACAATACTTTACAATAACGATGAAGGAGTATTTAACGATGCTAAGGCAGGCTTAAAAGGAGTGAAGGATGGCTCGCTCGAATGGGGCGATTATGACAATGATGATGACCTTGACCTGCTGCTTACAGGAGAGGCTTACGATGCCAGTCCAATATCTCTGATATACACAAATAACCAGGGGGTATTCGAACTCTACGATGCCGGCTTCCCTGGAGTAGCTTATGGACACGCTACCTGGGGCGATTATGATAATGATGGCGACCTGGATGTACTGATCAGCGGAAACTGGCAGGTTAAGTTATTTGAAAATTCTGAAGGCATTTTTAGCCCGATTGAACAGGATTTTGGCCAGCTGCAGAGTTCCCGCTCCGCATGGGGTGATTTCGACAATGACGGAGATCTTGACATTCTCCTGATCGGTGACTCCGGCGGTGGATATATCAGCGCTGTTTTTATTAATGAAAAGGGAACATTCAGTGATGCCGGATTGGAAATGGAAGGCCTGTTTTCAGGTACAACCGATTGGATCGACTTCGATCAGGATGGAGATCTCGATATATGCCTCAGTGGATATGATATTTTTCTTGAACCCAGATTTCTAATTTATGAGAACCTTGGAGATGGAAATATTGCAAACTACAACCTGTATCTGCCCGGACTGGGGATCAGTTCTGTTGATTGGGGTGATTATGATAATGACGGCGACCTGGATATTCTGGCCTGTGGTAAAAATGCTTCCTGCGGTGGAGGTATCTCGAATGTTTACTACAACCAGGATGGTGAATTTATAGATGAACCAGGGTCTAGCCTGGATGGAGCGATCAGGTGCAGCGCTGCCTGGGCCGACTATGATAATGATGGGGACCTGGATTTTCTGCTAACAGGCTTAACTCCTGCAGAGGTACCATTCTCAAAGTTTTACAGAAATACCGCAGGCGACAATAATTATCTTCAGAATAGTATGCCAGAAGCACCTTCTAACCTGGAATCCTTTGTAGAGGATAACTTTGCGGTCTTATCATGGGATAAGGCTACAGATGCACAAACTCCCCAGGATGGACTGAATTATAATTTACGCATCGGAACCCACCCGGGCGAAAGCGATGTGCTTACTCCAATGGCAAATGCCGAAAATGGGTTTCGCTATATCCAGGCACTCGGCAACACCAATACGGAAGTGTCCAGGATGATCCTGAACCTGCCTGAAGGAGTTTATTACTGGAGCGTACAGGCCGTCGATCAGGCGTATGCCGGATCCCCTTTTGCGGCTGAACAGAGTTTTTCCATCATAGAGACTGGGATTGGTGATGAAAACAAAGGGTTATTTGGAATCTACCCCAATCCTGCAAAGGAAAAAGTCCAGGTATATACAGGGAGTGATAAGCCATTTGAATACCACATTTTCAATATGAATGGACAGGAGGTGATGCAGG
>JAOZTN010000003.1:0-14646 GCA_029942245.1 Bacteroidales bacterium
AAATATACTAATATTTAATGCGGTGCAACGCCTTTCTGGCAGCAGGCAGGAAGCTTTGCATAAGCCTTGGGGTCGGCTTCAACATCGTCGGCATCATATCCCAGTTTTGAGATAGCCTCCCTGAGCTTTTTGGGATCAGTTTTTGCTGTCCTGTAAGTGATGGTAACGATCTTGGTTTTATCATCGAGCTCTACCGAAGTGACGCCCTTTTCAAAAGCCATATTTGACTCGATACGCTCTTCACACATGCCACAAATGGCAGAGGTCTGTATCTTGATCTCTTTGGTCTTGGGCTCTGGATCCTGCGCTTGTAAGTGGCTGCTAAACATTATAGCCAGAAAGGCGATAAGTAATATTTTTACGGATGTTTTCATGGTATATTTTTTTATTTTATTCTGCCAATGGCACAACTGACATAAGATTTTACTTTCTGATTCATATTGCCGGTACCCTCTTCAGGATAGCCCAGCTTTCTTAGTTTTTCAACGAACAATTCTCGCATTTTATTCTTTCCAGCATAATCGATTTTGATGGATGAATCATCCACATTCACATCTACATTTATTACCTCGCCAATCCAGGCCAGCTCTCTGCTGATGGTCTTTGCGCAACCATGGCATTTCAGATTATCAACAATAATTGTTTCAGTTTTCATAATTATTCCTCCCTCTTCTTCTTTCCCTTTCTTTAATCTACTTCATCTATCATCTATCATCTATCTATAAGGTAAACCTCAAACCCATATAAATGTTCACTCCCGATACCGGTCCCCATATCATAGAGGAGTCGAAATATTTCCCGAAAGGCTGGTCAGCTGCTATGATCGGGTCTTTCTGCTTGTAATTAGTCAGGTTTTCTCCTCCTAAATAAATATTCCATTTTTTGAAGTATTTGGTCACCTGGGCATTGATAACAATATATGCCGGTGAAGTGCTTTCCCTTTGATACTCCGGGGGGTTGCTTTCCGTACCCGGAATCCTGCTGATTCCGTTGAACTGGGTGGTAAAATCGAATTGCCACTTTTTCAAGTTTGTGGCATAAGAGAGTGTGATTAGTCCCTTATATTTATTCAATAATGCCTTATCCTGCAATTCATTATTAGTAGTCATCTTCACATCATTATAGCGGAATGCCAAAGTCACATCCAGCCTGTGGATGAGCTCATAGCTGGCTTCAGCCTGATATGCAGTTGAATAGGATCTTCCATCCAGATTGTAGATATAAATTGCTTGCGGATCCCTGTCAAAGTCAAGGATAAGCTGATTCTGGAAATTTGTGTAATAAACGTCTGCACTCAGTCGCAATTCGCGTCCAAGAACATCTACATATTGCGTGATGCTGATCCCGGAATTAAATGCCTGTTCCTGCCTGGGTTCTTCAACAATGAAGAGGTGTCTTGAACTTGCCAGCATTGTATTGTTCTCTGCAATCACATTGGCAGTGCGGTATCCCAAACCGGCTGATGCCCTCAGTATAGTACGCTCTGTAATGGCGTACCTCAGATGAAACCGGGGGGTGACAAAGGCTCCGAAGATATTATGATAATCTCCCCTGATGCCGGCAATTATGCTGAGTTTCTCATCCAGTTTGTAAGTATACTCGAAAAATACCCCTGGCACCCTTTCCTGCATGTTAAAGGCACTGTCGTTCAGGTTTTCGAAATAATTATTCATCTCAAAACTGAACCCGGTAGTGAAGCTGTGGCGTGTGTTGCCGATATATGACTGAAATAATAGGTTCAGGTAGTAGCTGTTCTCCTCGGCATCATAATTATTTAAGCCGAAATATGAATTCTGCTTGTGGTGTGTGAAATTCTGGATCATGGCCATGGAGGTGGCAGGCCTGTTCTCGAAAATGTATCCTGCTTTCCAGAAAGCTTCATAGCGCCTGGTCTTTACATTGATTCCATATGGTTTGCTTGTATCCCTTACCATGTCGGTGGAAAAGTCCATTTGCCCGCCGGTCCTGTTTTCATCAAGCACCTTAAATCCAAATTGGGTGATGAAATGATCTCCCTGGTACTTCCAGCGGTTAAAAATATTGAATTGCCTGACCAAAGGCATATCAAGGAATGAATCCCCGTTGTCGTCTACCTTATTTGAAAGGTTTTCGGCATGAGCAAAGATGGCAGTGCTCCACTTTTTGTTGATCTTAAAGGCGCTGATGGCATTTCCTTCGATTTTCCCATGCATATTGACGTAGGCATTGAGGAATAGCTTATCAGCGAGGTCTGGCTTCAGGTATTCGATATTGATCTGTCCGGCAATGGCCTCATATCCATTCCTGACGGCTGAAGTTCCTTTAGATACCTGGATGGATTCCATCCAGGAACCTGGAATATAACCAAGGCCAAAAGAGGTAGCCAGCCCACGCAAATTGGGAATATTCTCCGTCATGATCTGGCTATAGGTTCCCCTGAGCCCAAGCAGCTGAATCTGTTTGGCTCCTGTAACGGCATCGCTATAGGACACATCGACCGAGGCATTGGTTTCAAAACTTTCTGAAAGATTGCAGCAAGCTGCTTTTTGAAGCTCAGCTCCTGTGATATGTTGTGTGTGAATAGGATCAAGCCTTGAAACAAAAGTTCCCGGTGCCTTGTTTGTGATCACAACCTCTTTTAAGGTATTGTTTACTTCAAGGATGATCTCAATTTCGTGTTGTCCGTGATTGATATGGACTGAATCATTCGTGTACCCAATATAGCTGATTACCAGAACTGGATCATCCTGTTGCGGAAATTCAAGTAGAAATTCACCATCTGCATTTGTAGTTGTGCCCTGGGTAGTATTCGCCCAGTAAACATTTGCACCGGGCAGGGGTGCCTGATGTTGATGATCTTGCTCGGGCTCATCAAGATGATATACTATCCCGCTTAGTTGCTGGGAATAAGTTAAAGTGATTACCCCGACCAGTATGGCTGTAAATATTGTTTTCAAGTACATAAGGGTATGCTGTTTGATTCTTAAATGAATGAAAGATCAGGGAAACCGGATTTGCGGTTTAATCAAACAGAAGGATAGGGGATGTTCAGCTGATGCAGGTATATGTGTAAGGCCTTGCCCGCTAGTGGAGGCGGGAGATTATTGCTAACAATGATATGCCTGTTCTTATCATCTTCAGTATGGAGGTCTTTTGCTGCCAGAACAGGAAGTATGGCCACGTTAATGTATTCACTCTTGTCGTAATCCGTCAGCTGGACGGTGATATTCAGTTTAACAACGAATGTATCGGTATCACAACATTTACTTGAATTGTATGACTCCTCATCCTCTGGTATGGGAATCGCACAGCAACAAGCCGGTAAACTTGCTTCCTCCTGGTAATGTTCACAGTTAAATTCCGGGATGAGCAAAGAGAACTCAGTGGTTTGTTCCGTGGAACACGAATGCTTAAATACCGTGAAACCGCTTGTAGATACAAGCACGATCACTGCCATCATCAAGGCTATGGTATTTCTTAACATTTCTTTGAGCATGAGCTTGATTTCTAATAAGAAAACACGCAAAACTAGGTATTTGTTTTGTTCCGGCAGCAAATAATTCCTTAAAACGAGTTAAAATATCCATAAAATCAAATCTGTATATGTAAGGATTTGGCCCTGTTTAGCGTCTAAATAATTGCGATTAGGTGTCAGAACAGAGCAATTTTTTTTAAATTTGATAACTCTAATTTTTAAGTACCCCAAGTTATGGATTTACAAATTCTAAAGGTGGAGGTTAGTGAGCAGATCGCTATGGTCACCATCAACCGTCCTGAGGCAATGAATGCCTTAAATACCAGGTTTTTTAACGAAATGGATCAGGTGGTAGCTGATATTAGCAAACGTACCGATGTGAGGGTCATGATTATTACCGGTGAAGGCAAGGCATTTGTTGCCGGTGCCGATATTGCTGAAATGGTTGACAAAACTCCCGAAGAAGGTGCAGCTTTCAGCCGCCTTGGACAAAATACCTTTCGCAGTCTGGGCGAGATGGAGATCCCGGTCATAGCCGCTATCAATGGTTTTGCCCTTGGGGGCGGATTGGAGTTGGCTATGGGTTGCGATTTTCGGATCGCAAGTACCAAAGCCAGGTTCGGGCAACCGGAAGTGAGTCTTGGACTGATACCGGGCTACGCCGGTACCCAGAGATTATCACGTCTTACCGGATTGGGTGATGCCCTCTATCTCTTGATGACAGCCGACATGATCGGTGCTGATGATGCCTTACGGATCGGCCTGGTGCAACAGGTAGTTGAACCGGAAGAGCTGATGGAAACCGTTATGGGGATTGCCAATAATATTATATCGAAAGGCCCCAAAGCCGTGAAGTTGATTAAAAAGGTGGTGAGACAGGGAATGCTTCAAGGCTTTAACGAAGGCTCAGAACTGGAAGCAGACATGTTTGGTACACTCTTCAAAGATGAAGGAGAAACCGGAATGAAAGCTTTTCTTGAAAAGAGGAAGCCGGAGTGGTAAGGGAAGTGCCTGGAGTACTTAAAGTATTTAGAGTATTTAAAGTACTTAGAGTATTTAGAGTACTTAGAGTACTTAGAGTATTTAGAGTACTTAAAGTATTTAGAGTTGGATTTGAATATCAATAATTATACAAATTATCATACTATGACATACGAAGAAAGATTACAAAATGTAACTGTGCTTGGAGCAGCCGGCAAGATGGGCAGCGGAATACTTCTGCTTACTGCCATTGAGATGGCTGACCTGATGCTGAAGCCGGAGAACAAAGGCAAGACCTTTGTCTTGAATGCCATGGACCTATCCAATGAAGGCCTGGCCGGGCTGATGCAATACCTACGTTCACAGGTGCTTAAGATCGCTGAAAAGAAATCAGTTACCCTGCGTAAAATGTACCACGACCGCCGTGACCTGATCGAGAACTCCGACATCATCGAACAGTATATCCTGGATGTTCTTTCGATTGTGAGGCCTACCTCGAGGATAGAGGCAGCCTATGAATCAAGCTTGATCTTCGAAGCGGTAAGTGAAAACAAAGACCTGAAGGTTAAGATCTTTAAAGAGATCGACGATAATAACAACCATGAACCATGGTTCTTTACAAATACATCATCGGTGCCGATCAACATTCTCGATAGAGAGGCAAACCTGGGCGGAAGAGTAATTGGATTCCATTTTTATAACCCTCCCGCGATACAGAAACTTGTTGAGCTGATCTGGACAGACCAGACTCTGCCGGAAGCAAAAGAATTTGCATATGAATATGCGAAGAACTTGCGTAAGGTGGTCGTGCCATCGAACGACTATGCAGGCTTTATCGGAAACGGGCACTTCATGAGAGATGCCCTGCATGCGATCACAGAAGCAGAAAAGCTTTCTTCAGAGATGTCGATGCCGGAAGCCATCTATACTATGAACAAGGTCTCACAGGACTTTCTTGTCAGACCGATGGGGATTTTCCAGCTGATCGACTATGTTGGCATCGATGTGGTCAGGTTTATCATGGGTGTGATGAATCCTTTCCTGGATGATGAAAACCTGCACAGCCCATTATTGGATAAGCTGTTTGATAATGGGGTAAAAGGAGGACAGAATTCTGACGGCTCACAAAAGGATGGATTTCTGAAATATGAACGTGGCCGTCCGCTTGCTGTGATCAACCCGGAAACAAAAGAATATATCGGTTTCGAAGCCCTTGCACATATCGATGAAAAGCTGGGTGCCTCACCTGATCCCGGAATTGTATGGAAAAAACTCGTTCGCATTAAGAACAAAGAGGAGGTATTGCAGAAATTCTATGGTGATATGAAAGCATTCGATACCCTGGGTGCCAGGCTGGCGATAGAATATGGCCGGCGTTCCAATGCAATCGGGAAAGCACTGGTGGCTGACAATGTCGCCCATAAAGATGAGGATGTGAATACGGTGCTGCTCACAGGCTTCTTCCATGCCTATGGGCCGATAAATAACTATTTTGACTAATCACAGGAAAAATCAGAATTATGACAAAGCTCAATAAAAAGATATATATGGTTGCCGGGTATAATACCATATCCATGGGAACCGGAAGAAGTGAGTTTCATCCGAAAAAGCCCCGGCCCGGTCTGGAGCACTACGTGAAGGAATCGGGACAGAAGACCCTTGAAATGATTGGCGGAGCCGATAATGTTGATGAATGTGTCGTTGGAAACTTCATGGCAGCCAGGTTCAACAAGCAGGCTCATATAGGAGGTTTCTTTCCCATGATCGATGAGAAGTTGCAGTATAAACCTGCTATGCGTGTGGAGGGTGCCTGTGCCTCAGGTGGACTTGCTCTTGTTTCGGCCATAAAAAGTATAATGGCAGGAACAGCAGAGGTTGTTCTTACCATGGGTGTAGAGGTTCAAAACACCATGAAAGCCATTTACGGAGCCGACGTATTGGCCGGTGCAGGCTGGTACGGCAAACGCAAAGATGGACATGCATTCTTTTTCCCGGGTCAGTTCAGCGACAGGGCCGGATCATATTATGAAAAATATGGTTATGACTATGCTCGCGAGGGAATGGGGCGCTGGTTCAGGAATGCGGTGGAAAATGCCAGGCTCTGTCCTACCGCTCAGGAATATGAGAATAAGGTGCCTGACCTGGATGCACTCTATAAAAAGTTAAAACCAAATGGTGCCGGATTTGTTGACAATCTGAATGTGCTCGACTGCTCAAAGGTATCAGATGGTGCGTCAACCATTGCGGTTGTGTCGGAAGAAGGATTGAAGCGAATCGGGATACCTATGGAGCAGGCAATAGAAGTTGTTGCCTTCGGCCACAAGGTTAGAAATATAACGGAAGATCCACCCGATCCTACCGAGCTTACTTGCATTAAGGCTACAGCTAAAGAAGCATTGGATTCAGCAGGCATCACCATCAACGAACTTGGTACAGTGGAAACACATGACTGTTTCTCCATTGCCGGTGTGCTGGGAACTGAAGCCCTTGGCTTTGCCAAACCTGGTGAAGGACCAAAGTTTGTTGCGGAGGGTAACACTGCCCGCGACGGAATGATCCCTATGAACACCACTGGTGGACTGATCGGATGGGGGCATCCCACAGGTGGTACAGGAGTTCACATGGCAGTGACTATGTGGGAACAGCTTACGGGAAATGCCGGTGATGCTCAGATCGAGATAAAAGATAAAAAACCGTATGGCCTTACCATCAATATGGGCGGTGATGACGTAACCGTTGTCGCTATCGTATATAAGAAGGGCTAATCATAAATTTATAACCTAACCCGGATGTTTCATCCGGGTTTTTTTATGCTTTGAAATCCTTAAAAGGACTTTATTTAGTAAATTAGCCGTAAACAATACAGGCTTTAATTATCAATTTATACGGATATGAAAAAATTTGCAGTAGTCCTTGCCGGGAATGGTGTTTATGACGGGGCTGAGATCCATGAAGCTACACTAACCCTTCATGCGATCATGAAAAACGGGGCCTCCTATGAGATCTTTGCTCCCGATATGCCGCAACATCATGTTATTAATCACATCACGGGAGAAGAGATGGATGAGACCAGGAATGTGCTGATAGAGTCAGCACGGATCGCCAGGGGAGCCATCAAAGATCTGAAAGAATACCGGGCAATCGACTTTGATGCTATCATCTTTCCGGGTGGATTTGGTGTAGCTAAAAACTTGTCAACAGTGGCATTTCATGGCGCAGATGCACAGGTGAATAAAGAAGTGGAAAGAGCTGTTAAGGATACAAATGATTACGGGAAACCCATTGGAGCCCTGTGTATTGCGCCAGCCATGATGGCAAAGATTTTTGCAGATGCAACAGTTACTATCGGGCAGGATGCTGACACTATAGAAGCAATAGAAAAAATGGGAGGAACCCACATTAGTACTACACATGGTGATGTGGTGTATGATGATAAGTTTAACCTCTTTTCAACGCCATGCTATATGCTCGATGCAAATATCCTTGAAATTGGGGAGGGCGCAGAGAACATAGTCTCTGCCATGCTGAAAGTAATGGAATAGTGTTACAAGGTACCAGATACCGGGTACCGGGAATTATTATAATATTATGAATAAAATTACAGAATTATTTGGCATTAAATACCCCGTGATACAGGCCGGTATGATATGGTGCAGTGGTTGGGAACTGGCATCTGCTGTGAGTAATGCCGGTGGCCTCGGATTGATAGGTTCCGGCTCCATGTATCCGGAAGTACTCCGTGATCATATCCGAAAGTGCAAAGCGGCAACGGATAAACCTTTTGGTATAAACCTGCCCTTGATATATCCAAACATGGATGAGATCGTTGAGATCGTCATCGACGAAGGGGTGAAGATCGTATTTACCTCAGCCGGAAACCCCAAAAAATGGACAGAGCATTTTCATGAGCATGGGATCAAAGTAGCACATGTGATCGCCAATGTGAAGTTTGCCCTCAAATGTGAGGAAGCCGGAGTGGATGCAGTGGTTGCAGAAGGCTTCGAAGCCGGTGGTCATAACGGCATGGAAGAAACAACAACCATGTCCCTGATCCCTATGATTAGGGAAGCCATAAATCTACCCCTAATCGCTGCCGGCGGTATCGCATCCGGCCGGGGAATGATGGCAGCCATGGCCCTGGGCGCTGACGGCGTACAAATCGGCAGTCGTTTTGTGGCATCTGAGGAATCGTCGGCACACCACTTGTTCAAAGAAGCAGTGATCGCCGCAAAGGATGGTGATACCTCCCTTGCATTGAAAAAACTAATCCCGGTCCGCCTGATAAAGAACGATTTTTACAGGAGGGTTAAAGAGCTGGAGGACAGTGGGGCTTCACGACAGGAACTTATGGAACTCCTTGGCAGGGGAAGGGCCAAACTGGGTATGTTCGAGGGTGATATGGAAGAAGGAGAACTGGAGATCGGGCAGATTGCGGGACTGATTCACCAGATTAAACCGGCTGCCTCCATCGTTGAAGAGATTATCAGTGAATACGAAGATATTAAATCACAGATCAGCAGATATGCATTCTGAGTTTCCAGCATCCAGCATCTAGTATCCAGGTTCCAGTTTATCTTCAGCGCCTTAGCTGTTTTACAGGGATTTTACTATATTTGTATAGTTACATTCACACTAAACCTATCCATGGATTTTACATTTACAGAAGAGCAGGAAATGATTCGTCAGGCTGCCCGTGACTATGCCGAACGGGAGCTGATCAAAGATGTTTTGGAAAGAGATGAAAAGGGGGAGATGCCCCTGGAACATGTTAAGAATCTCACTGAACTGGGATTCTTCGGAATGCTGGTGGATCCACAATGGGGTGGAGGTGGAATGGATACCCTTTCCTATGTGCTGGCCATGGAGGAATTCTCAAAGGCTGACGCTGCTACCAGCGTGATCCTTTCAGTGCATAACTCACTCGTATGTTATGGAGTCGAGAAGTATGGAAATGACTTTCAGAAAGAAAAATACCTCAAACCTCTGGCAGTAGGTGAAAAGATCGGTGCTTTTCTACTTTCAGAACCTGAAGCCGGTTCTGATGCTACCTCCCAGAGGACTACCGGAGAGGATAAGGGTGACCATTATCTTTTGAATGGGACCAAAAATTGGATCACCAGCGCTAACCTGGGATCGGTGTACCTGGTAATTGTACAAACACATCCTGAGAAGAAACACCATGGGATCAATGTGCTGCTAGTTGATAAGGATACGCCGGGCATCAGCCTGGCTCCGCATGAAGATAAGATGGGTATGCGCAGTTCCGATACACATTCGGTCATGTTCACCGACGTAAAGGTGCCCAAAGAAAACCGCATAGGTGATGATGGCTTTGGGTTTAAATTTGCCATGAAAGCCCTGGAAGCCGGCAGGATCGGCATCGCCGCCCAGGCCATCGGCATCGCCGCCGGAGCCATGGAAAGGGCTATACAATACTCCAAAGAGAGAAAAGCATTTGGAAAGCTAATTAGTGAACACCAGGCCATTGCCTTCAAGCTGGCAGATATGGCTGTTAAACTAGAAGCAGCACGAAACCTGGTCTACAAGTCAGCATGGCTTAAGGATAATGGTCAGCCTTTTGGCATTGCCAGTGCCATGGCAAAACAATTTGCAGCCGATGCAGCAATGGAGATCACAACAGAGGCAGTGCAGGTACTTGGCGGTTACGGATACGTGAAAGAATACCACGTAGAAAGGCTTATGCGTGAGGCAAAACTCACCCAAATTTATGAGGGTACCTCAGAAATCCAAAAAATCGTAATTTCGCGATCAATACTTAAGTAGTTTTGAGGGTTGGGTGTTGGGTGTTGAGTTTTGAGTTGATTTTTGGTAAAAGCCGATTCAACCGATTCAACTGATTTAACTGATTCAACCGATTTAACTGATTTAACTAATTCAACAGAAATAAATAACAATAAATATTATAAGTAATGAAAATCCTAGTATGTATCAGTAATGTACCGGATACTACCACGAAGATCCGGTTTACGGATAACAACACGGCTTTTGATGCCACCGGTGTACAATGGATCATCAACCCATGGGATGAGTTGGCCCTGACTCGTGCACTTGAGCTGAAAGAAGCTTCCGGCGGAGCGATCGAAAAGATCACCGTGATCAATGTCGGTCCGCAAACATCAGAACCTACCATCAGGAAAGCACTGGCAATTGGTGCCGATGATGCTGTAAGGATCGATGCTGAGCCTGACGATGCTTTTGCAGTTGCATCCAACCTGTCGGCTTACCTGAAAGATAATGCCTACGACATCATCCTTTGCGGAATTGATTCGAGTGATTACAATGGTTCTCTGGTAGGCGGCATGCTGGCAGAATTCCTCGACATGCCATCTGTATCTTCAGTGTCAAAGCTGGATATCGAAGGCGGTGACATCAAGCTGAACCGTGAGATCGATGGTGGATCAGAAGTGCTGTCAACAGTTGTACCTTTTGTAGCCGTAGTTCAAAAAGGGATTGCCCTTGAGCCCAGGATACCTTCCATGAGGGGTATCATGATGGCCAGGAAAAAGCCTCTGAACGTGGTGGCTGCTGCAGGTGAAGGAGCCCTGACTGAATTTGTCAGCTACGATCTCCCACCAGCCAAGGCTGCTTGTAAGATGGTAGATGCTGAAAATGTGAAGGAACTCGTTAACCTTCTCCACAATGAAGCCAAAGTAATTTAAAACTCAAAACTCAAAATTTAAAACTTAGAATTATGTCTGTATTAGTATATACCGAAAACTGGGATGGCAAATTCAAGAAGCTGAGCTTTGAGCTGGTTTCTTATGCCAAACAGATCGCAGAACAATCAGGTAGCAGCGTTACTGCCCTTTCAATAGGGGCTGTGGATGATGCTGAACTAAAAAAACTTGGTAATTATGGGGCCGACAAAGTACTGTCAGCCACCGACAACAGGTTGAATGTGCTGATTAATAAAGCATATGCTTCCGTTATAGCTGAAGCAGCTGAGAAAGAAGGCGCCAATGTGATCATCTTTGCCAATAACTTTACCGGGAAGGCTCTTTCACCAAGGGTATCGGTAAAACTGAAGGCCGGGATTGCCTCAGGTGTGAATGCCGTTCCTTCATCATTTGATCCTTGTACCGTGAGCAAGAAAGTGTTTACGGGCAAAGCCTTTGCCAATGTGGTGATCAAATCAGATAAAAAGATCCTGACACTTTTTCAAAACTCAGTTGATATCAATGAGACTGGCAATAATGCAGCTGTTGAAGCTTTCAGCCCCGCTCTCAACGATGCTGATTTTGCGACGAAAGTACTTGATGTAAACAAGGTCATGGGGAAAGTCCTGTTGTCTGATGCTGATGTTGTTGTTTCAGGAGGCCGAGGCATGAAGACCGGTGAAAACTGGGCTCCTCTGGAGGAGTTAGCCACGGAGTTGGGTGCGGCACTGGCATGTTCGCGCCCGGTATCGGATGAGGGCTGGCGCCCTCATGAAGAGCATGTTGGACAAACCGGAAAGGTCATTGCCCCGAATCTGTATTTTGCCATGGGTATCTCAGGTGCCATCCAGCATCTCGGTGGAGTAAGCTCATCAAAATGTATCGTTGCAGTGAATACCGATAAGGATGCTCCTATTTTTGAGGCAGCTGATTACGGAATAGTCGGAGATGTACAAAAAGTGCTTCCCGAGCTGATTACCGCCATCAAAGAGATGAAGAATTCATAAGTAAGACCTGGCAGGTCCCCGACCTGCCAGGTCTGGTCTGTAAAGGGTCATTTCGACTATAAGAAGAAATCTGTCCAGTATCATTTTTTTATGGATTTTTGAATATTCAGGAATCTTGCATAACTTTAGTGAAAATCAAAAGCTATGCGTTATTTTATCATATCCATTCTTTTTTTATTCTCTATTCATTCCAATGGCCAGATAACGATTGTACGGGATAATGTTTTCCATTATGGAGATTGGGCATCAATTGCTGACGTTAATGAAGCTCCACCCGGGTTTGACCCCGGACTTGCAGGCCCGAATCAGGTATGGGATTTTTCAGGGTTTGTTATGGACACGAGCCATCATATATTATTTCTGGATCCATCTGAGACACCCTTTGCATCTGAATATCCGAGTTCAAATATTGTGTTAACGCGTGCGAGCTATCTTGATTCTGCATACATATACGGAACACTTAATGAATTTCTTTATCAGGTTGATGGGATCGCTGGACAGTTTGAACAGTTTGAGGATGTTCTTGGACATCTTCAGCCACCTCAGGTCTCACTTAATTTTCCAGTAAATTATCTTGACAGTATCGACCAGCTTTGCCTTCTGGAATTTAAGATACCAGGCGATGAACCTCAAGTAGATTCAATATGGTTTCGAAGCTGGATTGAGTCTCATATTTTGATTGATGCGTGGGGAACTCTCACTACACCTCTGAGTACATATGAAGTGTTGCGATCAAAATCAACCTTTTTTAGAACGGACTCAGTATGGGCAAAGATTGACGGTTTTTGGGAATTGGTCGAAAGTGATGATGGAGTAAGAATAGAGTATGCATTCATGTCAGATAGTGAGCCATATCCAGTGACTGAATTTGCCTCAAATGGCACTGGAACATATTATGGATGGTTTAGTTATTTGTTGCATTACGGTCCTATGCCTTTCATTTCTGAAAATGAAAACGGCCTTGATATTCAAGTCTACCCCAATCCGATGAAGGAAGAGCTTAATGCCAATTGGGAGGGAATAAAGAGTGGGAGCTTTGTTATTTGCGATATGCAAGGCAAAGAACTTTTGCAAAAAGATTTTGAAAAAACATCCCACATAAAATTAATAACTCACTCTTTGACAGAAGGTTTTTATCTTTACAAATTGTTATTTACAGATGACAGTAAAATAATTACCGGAAAACTTATAAAGCAATAAAGCTTTATAACTGAATATTAAAATGCCTTATTCGATGAATGTTAAACATTATATACTCTCAATCAGTCTATTTTTTTTATACAGCACCTCTTTTTCACAGATCACCATCACTTCGACTGACCTTATGGATGTGGGCGACTCTATCCTTTTGGCAAATGTGGACAGCATCCCTCCAGGCTTTGGGCCCGGATCCGCTGGACCTGATCAACATTGGGATTTTTCAAACCTTACGAAAGATACAGTTGTAGTCTTAAGTTTTGTTGACCCCTCAACGACCCCTTATGGGTCAGAATTCCCTCTTTCCAACATAGCCGTGGAAGGCATGGTGGTGTCAGGATATGGAATAGAAGGATGGGCCTATGGAACCAAAACCCAGTCTCTGTTTCAGATCGATGGTGCTGCGGGGAGCTACGACGTACTTGAGGATATTGTGGCTCCTTTTGAACCTCCCGAGGTCATGTTCGACTTCCCTGTAAATTACCTGGACAGTCTTGACCAGACCACCACCATCGACATCAGGATTGATAGCCCGGAACCTGCCGTAGATTCGATTAGGGTAAAGGTGGTTACTTCAGTTTTTTCCAGGGTAGATGCCTGGGGGGAAGTGATTAGCCCGGTATGGATTGGCGATGTGCTCCGTTTTCGCGATGTGAGGACCACCATCGACTCAAGCTGGGCAAAAGTGCTTTTCTTCTGGGTATTCCTCGAAACGAATACCAATACAGGTGTTACCTATAAATATATGGCCAATAATGTTGGGTATCCTGTGTTGCAGTTCAATGCCGACACCAGCGAAACCGAGTTCAGCGGTGTGAGCTATATGCTTGATGCCGGTGTAGGTGAAACCGAACTGCCGTCAATTAGCCAGCTTGCCTTCGATGTATTTCCAAATCCTGCACATGATATTATTTACTGCAAACTGAATGATTCATTCGAAGGACAGCTGATCATTTACAACATGACCGGCAAACAAATGAACCAGCAACCAGTAACCAGCAACCAGAGACAAATTAAGCTTGATGTTTCCGATTATCAGCCTGGGATGTACCAGGTGGTGCTGAAAGGGGAAGGACAGGTTTATTCGATGAAGAAGGTGATTGTGTACTAGGGGTGCGCGGTATGGGGTTCGTGGAAATTAATAATTACAAATTGCTAAAAGCAAGGGGGTCCCTCCTCACTCACTTTGTTCGTTCGTTCGGGATGACAATACTGCTAATGGGCAAAAAAGAGGAAGGGCGCGGCGCTCCATAATTTTCTTTTAATTGTGCGCCGCGCCCTTCCTTTTTACGCGTCATCATTGTCATTCCGAAGGAGCGCAGCGACTGAG
>JAOZTN010000003.1:14746-24853 GCA_029942245.1 Bacteroidales bacterium
CGACTGAGGAACTAAGCGAAGCGTTCTCATGAGCGTAGCGAGTAATACCCTAGCGTTTTGATTATCCGTTGTTTTATTCTAGAACGACCGATGAACTAAGCGAAGCGTTCTCATGAGCGTAGCGAGTAATCTCCGGGCTATGAGTACCTGATTATTTTGATTTGATCCACTTACCGGATTCGATTATTCGATTTTGGTCTTGAATTACATAGTAATACTGCCCCGCCCTTACATGATCAACAGTAATAGTTGTCACTAAGTTTTCGAGCTTGCAATTGAAAACAGGAATACTTTTTATATCAAATAAGGTAAAGCTACTCCCCTTGAGAGCAGTCCTGATTGAAAGTGTATTTCTACCTGGATTTGGATATAATAGGACTTCCTTCAACTGAAGCTCAGATTCATCAGGGATTGTAACTGGGCCTGATGTTGAGTCAAGTTTTATAAAAAAACTATCTCTAAAATAAGGTTCTGTTCCGAACTCTCTTTGGGAGCCAATTAGCAAGACTCCTCCATCATCTGTTGCAACAACTGATCTTAGAGTATAGACCTCATCACCACCCAGGTATTTTTCATAAATTATTCCTAATGTGTCATCCAGTTTGGAGATAACTATCCAACTCGGGTTTTGGCCCCATAATCCTTGAAAATTATGCGTCCCCCCTAAATAGATTTGCGAAGGATCGTAAAAATCAATCCCTGTGTCTTCACCAGCTCTTGAAATAGTATCAGGATTAGTGAGGAATACCTCATTGCCTATGTTCCCAGAAGAATTAATTCTATACCCAGAGATATAATATTTTGGATCGATCCCAGGATAATAAATATCTGTAGAACCACAAAGGACAAAATCGTTATCAGGGAGCTTCTTGGCACTAAGAGGAGGAGAGAGCCATTCAGGCAAGTAGGAATAGTCTACAATTGAAAAGTTCGAATCAATGGTTAATCGAGTGCATGAAATATATCCAGGAGGATCGTAAGACCCATTAGAATAAAGAGAGTATTGATAGGTTTGATGCCCTTCGGTTATGTCCCATATTCGGCCGGATTCAATCCCATTGAAATAATGATAACTTAGACTATCCCCATTACTAGACAAATGAAAAATGAAGAAGTCGGTATATACACCTGGGTTACAACAAAACATTAAGGAGCCATCATATAGTGTCTCTGCTTTGTATGTATAAGCCCAATATGTATGGTCAAATCGAAAACATCGCTCCCATACTATATTATAATTTGAGTCCATCCTTGTAAAAATGGTAAACCATTCTGGCTGATCTTTAGTGTTGAGGTCATAGCCCATGCCTGAGAGGTAATATCCTGGCTCATATCCATGAATCAAGGTTATTTCAGTATACATTACCGCTGTATCCTGCTTATCCAGCCACACGCTTGAAGTGTCACCGATTTCATCAATCACAAAAACCATTGGTTTATACAGCTTCAAACTGTCATAGATTGGTGCTTTACCTATGATACCAACCACATCACCATTATGGCCTCTAATGAATTTTGCCGGACCTATACTACAACTGTCATTCTCATAGTAGATCTCATATTCAATGTTCTGAGAAAACCCATGAATTGATAATAGTAGGGAGAGAAGTAGAAGCAGTATTTTAGACATTTATTTTATTTTTTTTACAACCCCATCCCCAAACTCACCAGCTCAACAATGTCATAGTTCTTCATGTCATCTTCACGGTTCTTGTATTTGATTCCGTCGGTCATCATTACCATGCAGAAGGGGCATGCAGTTGCTACAATATCAGCTTTACATTCAATGGCATCTTCTATCCTTTCCAGGAATACTTCTTTGTCGCCTTTTTCAGCTTCCTTGAACATCTGCGCGCCACCGGCACCACAACAGAGGGCGAAGCTTTTATGACGCTTCATCTCTACCATAGTGCTGCCTTCTACAGCTTTGATCACTTCCCTGGGTGCTTTGTATTCACCATTGGCACGGCCCAGATAGCAGGGGTCATGGAAGGTGATCTTCTTCCCTGCGAAACCATTGGCAGTTAACTTGATCTTCCCATTCTTTATCTCATCAGCAAGGAATTCGCTGTGATGAATTACCTCGAATTCAGCTCCCAGGTCAGGATACTCATTTTTGAAAGTATTATAGTCGTGCGGACATGCCGTAAGGATCTTTTTTACCCCGTACATGTTCATGGTTTCTATCATCATCAGGGCCTGCATCTGGAACAGCATCTCGTTACCGGCCCTGCGGGCCACATCACCACTGTCAACTTCTTCAGTCCCCAGAACAGCATAGTCGATCTTCAGGTGATTCATCACCTTGACCAGTTCGCGTGATACCTTTTTATACCTGTCGTCGAAAGCTCCGGCGGAGCCGATCCATAATAGGTATTCAGGGGTTTTCCCTGCTGCCTGCATATCGGCCATCAGGGGCACCTCAAGTCCATCAGCCCACAGCATTCTGTCCTCAGGAGAGAACTGCCAGGGGGCGCCATTATTTTCAATATTGGAGAAGATAGAATTCAACTCTCCGGGAGCGGCCGACTCTTCCATCACCAGGTATCTTCTCATATCGACGATAAGGCTGGGGTGATTGATATTGATAGGGCATTCCTGAGCACAAGCATTACAGGTAGTACAGGCCCAGAGCTCTTCTTCGCTGATATAGCTTCTGATAAGTGACTTTTCATCAGTATAGCCACCATCTTTGACCAGGCCGGGGCCTTTTTCTTTCATGCGGGCCCTCAGGTCCATCATTACTTTTCTTGGAGAAAGAAGCTTGCCGGTGATGTTTGCCGGGCAAACATCAGTACACCTTCCACACTCGGTACAGGCCAGGGAGTCCATGTAGTTTTTCCAGGTCACATCTTCTACATCAAGCACCCCGAAGCGAGAAACCTGTCCTTCCTCTTCTGCCGGCGGTTCGGCAAAGGCGGCGTTGGGATCCATCATCAGCTTCACCTCATCGGTGATCTCGGGCATATTGGGGAGGTATCCCAGCGGCTCCAGCCTGCTGAAAAACACATTGGGAACCGACATGAATACATGAAAATGCTTTGAATAAGGCAGCACATTGGCAAAAAGAAATATCAGGAGAATGTGTCCCCACCAGTTGATCTCATGCCAGAGATGAGCTTGGGCTTCCGGTAAGTTTCCGAAAAATCCCGCCAGGTATTCACTGACCGGATATAATCCGATGATCTCATGCCCTACTGACCTGGCATACACAACATAAAAAGTGTTCATGCCCAATAAACTAACCATCAACAGGCCGATGAGGGTCAGGGCAATGTTCGCATCTAAATGCGACTTATGACCCATCTCCACCCCGGAGTAGCGTTTAACATGTAAAAACAGCCTTCTGAACAGGAATGCGATGATCATGATCAGGATAACAAAGCCAGACACATCGCCCAGGGCAATGATAATATCATAAATAGGTCCCAGGAACCCCAGCACCCTTTCTGTCAGAAACAAGCCGTCGATGATCATCTCGATGCTGCCGATCAGGATCACGATAAAGCCCCACCAGACCAGGGCATGCATAAATCCCAACACCGGACGTCTAAATATCTTGGTCTGCCCGAAAGCCACTTTTATCATCACCCCAAAGCGTTTCCCCCAGTTCTTAACGGGGAAAGGTTTGGTGAGTTTGAAGAGTTGGAAAACCCGGAACATGGTAAATGAAAATATCCCGAGGGTTACGAGTATTGATATGGCAAAAATTATCTGTTTTGTCATAGGTATTTAATTACATGTTATATACAATAATATAAATAATATTTTTTAGAATATGTTTAAATAATGGGCGTGACCTGGCAGGTCGCCGACCTGCCAGGTCGCGAGTTTTTTGCTATATTTGCTTTTGCTCCAATTAAGTGTGAAGAAAATGAACAAAAAGCCGGACATATATAAGCCAAACAATCACGTAAGGATCGTTACAGCAACTTCTCTTTTCGACGGCCATGATGCTGCCATTAATATTATGCGCAGGATCATTCAGGCAACAGGGGTTGAGGTGATCCACCTTGGTCACGACCGCTCGGTAAAAGAGATCGTTGACTGTGCCATTCAGGAGGATGTCCAGTCGGTAGCCATTACCTCTTATCAGGGAGGGCATATGGAGTATTTTAAGTATATGTATGACCTGCTGAAGGAAAATGGATGTGAGCACATTAAGCTCTTCGGTGGTGGTGGAGGCGTGATCCTTCCGGAGGAGATGGATGAGCTGCATGAGTACGGCATCACCAGGATCTATTCACCGGATGACGGTCGCCATATGGGACTGCAGGGCATGATCAACGACCTGGTGAAGAATTCCGATTATCCGACAGGGAAAGGGATCAAGGTTAGTACGGAGGATATTGAAGCTAAGAACCCGCATGCCATCGCACAACTCATCTCTTCAGCTGAGAATAATCCCGATGAGGTCAGGGCATTGATCGATAAACTTGATAAGAAAACGAAAGGATCCCCCGTGCTTGGAATCACCGGTACAGGCGGCTCTGGGAAATCCTCCATGGTGGATGAGATCGTACGCAGGTACCTCGACGATTATCCTGATAAAACTATCGGCATCATCTCCGTCGATCCTTCGAAACGAAAAACCGGAGGTGCACTCCTGGGCGATAGGATTCGCATGAATTCCATCGACGATCCGAGAGTGTACATGCGTTCACTGGCTACCAGGCAGTCAAACCTCGCCATGTCGAAATATGTGAAAGATGCAGAAGTAATTCTGCAGGCGGCCGGCTTCGACCTGATCATTCTGGAAACATCCGGAATAGGCCAGTCTGATACCGAGATCATCGATCACAGCAACCTTTCCATGTATGTGATGACACCTGAATACGGGGCTGCCACCCAGCTGGAAAAGATTGACATGCTCGATTTTGCCGATATCATTGCATTGAATAAATTCGATAAGCGCGGAGCCCTTGATGCCTTACGCGATGTGAAGAAGCAATATATGCGCAACCATATGCTGTTCGAATCCAATGCAGATGATATGCCTGTGTACGGGACCATCGCTTCTCAGTTCAACGACCCGGGCGTAAACCAGCTTTACCGGGCCATTATGGAACGTATTGATGAGATATCCGGAGGGAAGTTCAAAACAACGATGGAGGCCAGCGATGAGATGTCGGAAAAGATCCATATCATTCCTCCTAAAAGGACCCGTTATCTTTCTGAGATCGCTGAGACAATAAGAAATTATAATGAATGGGCCGATACGCAGGCGGAGGTAGCTCAGCGTATGTATGCTCTTCATGAATCCACTGCCCTGCTGGAAGGGAAAAAGGAAGCTTCTGAGGCATTAGAAGCGGCTTACAAAGATGAAGAACTCGATCTGGATCCCCACAACATGGAGATCATCCGTAGCTGGGATGAGAAACGGAAATCGTATAAAGCAGATCAATTTATATTTAAGGTCAGGGATAAAGAACTAAAGGTTGAGACACATACTAAGTCCTTGTCTCAAATAAATATACCAAAAATAACGCTTCCGGCATATAAAGGCTGGGGGGACATCCTCAAGTGGGTATTACGAGAAAATGTACCTGGCGAATTTCCATTTGCTGCCGGTGTTTTTCCCTTTAAACGGGAAGGCGAAGACCCGACCAGGCAGTTTGCCGGGGAAGGCGGACCGGAGCGGACCAATAAACGCTTCCACTATCTCTCTTTTGGCATGCCGGCCGTCAGGCTGTCTACAGCTTTTGATTCGGTAACCCTCTATGGCCGGGATCCGGATGTACGACCCGACATATATGGGAAGGTTGGAAATGCAGGTGTATCGATCTCATGCCTCGATGATGCCAAACGTCTGTATTCAGGCTTCGACCTGGTGGATGCTAAAACATCCGTTTCTATGACCATAAACGGGCCTGCCCCAACACTGGTGGGCTATTTTATGAATGCGGCTGTTGATCAGCAGTGTGAGCTATATATTAAAGAACAGGGCCTGGAAAAGGAAGTTGAAAAGAAGATCAACGATATTTATAAAGCCAGGGGAACAAAACGCCCAACCTATAATGGGCCAATTCCAGAAGGGCATAACGGCCTTGGACTGATGTTGCTGGGGGTTACCGGCGATATGGTGCTGCCGGAAGATGTCTATAGTAAGATCAAGGCAGATACTATCTGCAGAGTGAGGGGAACGGTCCAGGCCGACATCCTCAAGGAAGACCAGGCACAGAATACCTGTATTTTCTCTACCGACTTTGCCCTGAAGATGATGGGCGACGTGCAGGAATATTTCAATGAGAACTATATACGGAACTTCTACTCCGTTTCCATTTCCGGTTATCATATTGCTGAAGCAGGTGCGAATCCTGTGACCCAGCTGGCACTGACACTGGCCAATGGTTTTACCTATGTGGAGTATTATGTGTCGAGGGGAATGGATATCAATGATTTTGCACCCAACCTCTCCTTCTTTTTCTCCAACGGCATCGATCCAGAGTATTCAGTGCTGGGCAGGGTAGCCAGGCTGATCTGGTCCAAAGCAATGAAGCTGAAATATGATGCTAACGACCGATCACAGAAACTGAAATATCATATTCAAACCTCAGGGCGTTCGCTCCATGCACAGGAGATCGATTTTAACGATATCCGGACAACCCTTCAGGCACTGTATGCGATATACGATAACTGCAACTCATTGCATACCAATGCATATGATGAGGCCATTACCACGCCAACTGAAGAATCTGTCAGGCGCGCCATGGCTATACAGCTGATCATTAATCATGAGCTGGGGCTGGCAAAGAACCAGAACCCACTGCAGGGATCTTTTATCATAGAAGAACTTACTGAGCTTGTTGAAGAAGCTGTACTGCTTGAGTTCGACAGACTCACCGAGCGCGGAGGCGTGCTGGGTGCCATGGAGACCATGTACCAGCGGAGCAAGATACAGGAAGAGTCTTTATATTATGAAACACTGAAACATACGGGTGAGCTCCCCATTATGGGTGTGAACACCTTCCTTTCTACCAAAGGCAGTCCTACTGTCATACCCGGAGAGGTCATACGGGCTACTACTTCTGAGAAAGAACAGCAGATCAAGACTATCAAGGATCTGCATAAAACCTGGGAAGATGAAGCGGCATCTCACCTGGAAGACCTTCAGAAAAGGGCATCGCTGAATGAGAACATTTTTGCAGGCATTATGGAAGCTGCAAAGTACTGTTCCATAGGCCAAATCTCACAGGCATTATTTGAGGTTGGTGGACAATACAGGAGAAATATGTAAATTTGCCGTCGACCCGAACCTTAAAGATAAGATAGAGATGAGTGATTGGCTTGAAGAGGCCGAGGGCAGCATTGCTTTTGGCAACGACCACGACAGGCTAGACGAAAAGATCCGCAAAAAAAAGGAGTCTATCCAGGAGAATTACCTGGCCAACCAGTCTCTGTATGACAATTTCATACAGGAATTGAAGAGCTTGTCGAAAAGAGTGAATGAACTACCGGCCGAATACCGGGAACCTTTCGGAAAGATAAGCTTTCATGTTAAGGACTCGAAACTGAATAACCATTTACGTTACCTGTCGAGCAGTACCAGGATAAAGAAACGTATGTTTAAAAGTGTATTTCGCTTTTTAAAGATCTACAACTTCAAAAGGGTCCGGGTGGCATACTTTACAGTTTCCAGCGAGATGGGCAAGATCGATGTGGAGTTGAAAGAAAACATGCTCCTGAGGGTGCGGATGACCAGGACAGGCGAGAATGAGCGCTTAAAGGATCCAAGGAGAAAGAAAAAAGACCGCAAGGATTACCGTTTCAGGCTCGATTTGAATAAAATTAACGGAAACGAATCCAGGGATATTCTCGACTGGCTGGCATATAAAAAGGAGATGGAAGAAATTCAATTCTTTGCAGGAGAGTATCAGGTAGAATCTCCCTGATCATCGTAGATATCATATAAAAAGCTGTTATAAGGATAACGCTTGATATGAATCTTTTTTACTTCCTCGTATAATATCTCCCGCAAACTATCGATATTGGTTTTCTTTTTGGCAGAAATGAATGTGCTTCTGTATACAGAATCAGCCATCCATGTCTTTTTCAGGTCTTCTAATGAATAGTTCTCTTTCTCCACAGGGCTGAGATCGTCTTCATCCTTTTCTACAAAACGATATGCATCAATTTTATTGAATATCATTATTGTGGGCTTGTCATAGGCCTCAATCTCTGTCAGCGTCCGCTGAACCGTTTTGATCTGATCTTCGAAGTCGGGATGGGAGATATCGACAAGGTGTACCAGGATATCGGCTTCCCTCACCTCGTCCAGTGTAGATTTAAAGGATTCGATCAGGCTATGCGGAAGTTTCCTGATAAATCCAACCGTATCGGAGAGCAGAAAGGGCAGATTTTGAAGTACTACCTTTCTCACAGTAGTATCGAGGGTGGCAAAGAGCTTGTTTTCGGCAAAAACATCCGATTTGCTGAGCAGGTTCATCAAAGTTGACTTCCCTACATTGGTATAGCCCACAAGGGCAACCCTGACCATCTTGCCACGGTTCTTGCGCTGGGTAGCTTTTTGCTTGTCGATCTGCTCCAGTTTTTTCTTGAGCAATGAAATTCGGTCGCGGATGATCCGCCTGTCGGTCTCAATTTCTGTTTCCCCCGGACCCTTCATGCCGATGCCACCCTTTTGTTTAGAGAGGTGTGTCCACATGCGAGTAAGCCTGGGAAGCAGGTACTGATATTGTGCCAGCTCTACCTGAGTTTTGGCATGTGCTGTTCGTGCCCTGCCGGCGAAGATATCCAGAATGAGGTTGTTCCTGTCCAGAACTTTGCAATCCAGCGCATTCTCTATATTCCTGAGCTGAGAGGGGTTCAATTCATCATCGAAAACTGCTATATCAACTTCATGTTCTTTGATATACTGACGGATTTCTTCCAGCTTACCTGATCCGACAAAAGTCCGTGAATCAGGATGATCGAGCGATTGTAAAAATGTTTTTACAGTGATCCCGCCTGCAGTATCAACAAGGAAGGCCAGTTCGTTAATATGTTCATCCGCTGTTGGGCGATCAACATCTTTGCTGATGACACCAATGAGAATGACAGATTCTTTTTCTTTTTTTATGTCGAAGATCTTCGGCATTAAAAGGGCTTAAATCCTATGATTTCTCTTACTTCACTAATTGTTTTGCGGGCACTTTCGCGGGCTGCTTCTGCACCCTGGCTGGTCACCGTCTGAAGGTATTCAGTATCCTCGGAGAGACTTAATATCCTTTCGCGGAATGGAGTTGTAAAGGCAATGATATCTTCAGCCAGTTGTTTCTTAAGGTCTCCGTAGCGGATACTGCACTTGTTATAGGCTTCATCGAAGAAAGAAATTGTTTCAGGTTTTGAAACCACATCCATCAGGGTGAAGAGGTTTTGAATAGCCTCTGGCTTTTGCTGGTTCTCTTCTGTGGGGCCACTGTCGGTAACGGCACGCATCACCTTTTTTCGGATCACCTCTGGGGTATCAGCCAGGAAAATTGCATTGCCTTCCGATTTGCCCATCTTTCCCGATCCGTCGAGGCCGGGGATCTTCACCAGTGCTTCTCCAAAGTTATAGGCTTTAGGGATGGGGAAATAGTCTACATCATACATGCGGTTGAAGCGGCGTGCAAAGGTTCTCATCATCTCCAGGTTTTGCTCCTGGTCTTTCCCAACGGGCACTTTGGCAGCTCTATGAATGATCACATCGGCAGCCATCAGGGTAGGATAAGTGAGCAGGCCTGCATTTACATTTTCAGGTTGCTTTCTTACCTTGTCTTTAAAGGAGGTTACACGTTCCAACTCACCCAGGTAAGCATTCATATTGAGCAGGAGATAGAGCTCGGCTACTTCCGGCACATCACTTTGTATGTAAATAGTTGCTTTTTCAGGGTCAATCCCTGCTGCCAGGTATTCAACCAGCACATTCTTTACGTTTCCGTGAAGGTCTTCAGGAGTAGGATGGGTGGTAAGTGAGTGGTAATCAGCAATGAAGAAAAAACAATGGCTGTTTTCCTGCATCTTCACGAAGTTCTTTATCGCACCAAAGTAATTACCAAGGTGCAAGTTGCCGGTTGGTCTTATTCCACTAACTACAGTTTCCATTTAAAATCTATTTCTGACTTC
>JAOZTN010000003.1:24953-40945 GCA_029942245.1 Bacteroidales bacterium
TTCTGACTTCTGACTTCTTATATCTTGAGCTCTTCTGCATTCTTGTCGTAAAAATGATACTCGAGGAAATGGAAGATACTGTTCTTTTTTACGATGATCTTCCTGCCAAACTTACGCTGCCATTTGGCCCGGATGGAAGTCAGCATACTACCTTTGGTAAGGAATGCATGCACAAAAGGATGCACTTCGAGGGTGATCTGCTTCTCATTTTGTTCCTGCAGGAGATATTTAATATTGTTCTCGATCTCATCGGTGATGATGATGCTGGGTCCAACCTTTCCTGTTCCTTTGCAGGATGGGCAGGCCTCGAGGGTTTCGATGGTCATCTCCGGACGGACACGCTGCCTGGTGATTTGTACCAGCCCAAACTTACTTGGTGGCAGTATGGTGTGCTTTGCACGGTCTTTAAACATTTCCTCTCTCAGCCTGGTGTAAAGTGCACGACGGTGTTTGGCTTCCAGCATATCGATAAAATCGACCACAATGATACCGCCCATGTCACGTAGTCTGAGCTGGCGTGCGATTTCCGAAGCAGCTTCGAGATTCACCTCCAGAGCATTGGTTTCCTGAGAATTTTTCTTGTTCACCCGGTGGCCGGAGTTCACATCTATTACATGCAATGCTTCTGTATGTTCAATGATAAGGTAGACCCCACTTTTGATAGTAACGGTTTTCCCGAATGAGCTCTTTATCTGCTTATCGATACCGAAATTCTCGAATATCGGCGCCCTTCCTTTATACAGCTTTACAATATCTGCCTTATCGGGTGCTATCTTGCTGATGTATCCCTTGATCTCATCATAAAGTTCCTGCCCGTTGACATGAACACTGTTAAAAGATTCACTCAAAACATCCCTGAGCAGGGCAGAGGTCCTGTCGAGTTCGCTCACCACCTTGGTGGGTGGTTTCTTTCCACGAAGCCTCCTTGTGAGGACGCTCCATTTTTTTATCAGGCTCTTCAGGTCGGCATCCAGGTCGGCAACCAGTTTATCTTCAGCCACGGTACGGATGATCACACCCATATTATTTGGCTTAATGCTCTGGATGAGCCTCTTAAGGCGGTTTCTCTCATCAACACTCTTTATCTTTTGTGATACAGAGATGCGATTTGAGAATGGTACAAGTACCAAAAATCTTCCGGCAAAAGAGATCTCTGATGAAATCCTCGGGCCTTTGGTTGAGATAGGTTCTTTAGCGATCTGAACAGCGATCTGCTGATTCGTTTTCAGTACATGAGCGATCTTACCGGTCTTATCGATATCCCCCTCAAGTTTGAAATTAGTAATGTCGGGCTGAGGCCCTTTTGTTGACAGGGCATACCTGACAAATTTGTTTAAAGATTTGACCTGGGGCCCCAGGTCGAGGTAGTGAAGGAAGCCGTCTTTTTCATACCCAACATCAATAAAGGCTGCATTCAGCCCGGGCATAATTTTTCTTACTCTTCCCAGATAAACATCACCTACTGCATAGTTATTATCAAGCTTTTCTTTGTGTAATTCTACAAGGAATTTGTCCTCCAGCAAAGCAATATCCACCTCATTCTTAAACGAATTTATAATTAATTCCTTTTCCACGGTGTAATGGTTTTAAATGCAAAACCACTGATAAAAAACATATCAATGATCTAAAAAAACAAGAAAGGCGGCATGGAAAAGCGGTAGGGTCGGAAAAATAAAACAATTGCATAATGCCTCAAAATCAACATTATGCAATTGCTACTCTATTTCTTCTTATGTCTGTTCTTCCTCAAACGTTTCTTACGTTTGTGGGTCGACATCTTATGTCTCTTCTTCTTTTTCCCGCTTGGCATAGTTAATTTTTTTAGACGATTACTTTACATTTTTTTTCACGTCATTGACAAAAGTCTTCGCAGGCTTGAATGAAGGAATGAAATGTTCCGGAATGATGATAGTTGTGTTCTTTGAAATATTTCTTCCGGTTTTCTGTGCTCTTTTCTTAACAGTAAAACTGCCAAAACCCCTCAAGTAAACATTTTCGCCATTAATGAGTGATCCTTTTACAGCTTCCATAAATGATTCAACGGTTGCTTGAACGGCAACTTTTTCAATTCCTGTTTTGTTCGCGATATCAGCTACGATTTCTGCTTTTGTCATGATATATTTTTTAAGTAGTTAAACGATTATTTCTTATTATGGGCTGCAAATATATAAATTCTTTGTTTAACAAAAGCGTTTTTGAAATTAATTTTTATTTCTAATGTACTCTAAATAAATTTGTTCCCGACTAAAATGGACTTTTCTGATCAAATACTAAAATGGTATAAGACCCACCAACGGGATTTGCCCTGGAGGCATACCCGCGATGCATACAAGATATGGTTGTCGGAGGTGATCCTGCAACAGACCAGGGTGGATCAGGGTATGGCATATTACAAAAAATTTGTTGACCGCTTTCCCGAAATCATAGACCTGGCAGAAGCTCCTGAACAGGAAGTGCTGAAGCTCTGGCAGGGATTGGGGTATTATTCCCGTGCCCGGAACCTGCACTTTGCTGTAAAGCAAATAATGACTGATCATGATGGCATCTTTCCCGAAACCTATGATGAGATCATTAAATTGAAAGGTGTGGGGGAATATACTGCTGCAGCTATTGCTTCCATTGCCTTTGGAAAGCCGGAAGTGGTGGTAGATGGTAATGTAAAGCGTGTTCTGGCCAGGATGTTTGGCCTGGAAGATGTGTCTAAGAAGTTGTACAACAGGTCCAAAGAAATTATGGAGAAGGAACTTGATCACGAACGTGCAGGTGACTTCAACCAGGCTGTAATGGAGTTTGGGGCTCTGCAATGTACCCCACAAAGCCCTTCATGTACCAGGTGTGTCTTCAAATCATCATGTTATGCATTTAGTAATGATATGGTTGACAAACTTCCCGTCAGGGAGACTAAAAAGAAACCCAGAAAGCGCTTTTTCTCATATTTTATCCTTCATCCGCAAGAAAAATCAATTGTTCTAAGCAAAAGAAGTGATGATGATATCTGGAAGAACCTGTATGAATTTCCCCTGATCGAAACCATATCTGAAGCGAATGCCGACAATTTGCTTCAGGAACCGGATTTCATTAACTGGTTTGGAAACAAAGCCGGAATTGCTGAAAGCAGCAAGACATTTAAGCATCAGCTGTCACATCAGACCATTTTTGCCAAATATTATGAGATAACAAACATAGATGCGAAGCTTTTTCCTGAAGGATGGAAGGTGGTATCATTGGACGAAATAGCCGATTATCCGATTTCGCGATTGATGGAGAGGTTTTTGGAGGATTGACAATCGTGCATCGATTTTTCCTGCTGGTGTGAACTCCCTTAATTGTGCTTAGGTGCCGCTTTCTTTTTTTCTGTTCATTTCTTTGCTTGTCCAAAGAAATGAACCAAAGAAAGGACACCCCGGCCAAGGTCTTCGATTTATGTAATCTCAATTAATTAAAGTTGATACTCAGACTGCGTCCGGGGGAAAATGCTTCTCAATTATATGGATTTCTTTCGATTTTCGTTGTTCGTCCTTCGATCCTCGATCTTCATACGACTGCATCCCAACTGGGAAAATATCATGCTGGAGAATATTGATGAGTACCCGGTTTCAAGGCTGATAGAGCGGTTTTTGCAAGAGCTGGAGTAGTTGGTTATTTGTTTAGTCATTAGTTTTCTCTTTCTACAATTGAGCTTCGGCGGATGACAAAACAATGAAACAGTGGAGCAGTGGAACAATTTACCTCTTCACAAACTTCCCCCTGCTTACAAGCCCTTTATCATCTTTAAGTACGGCAATATATACTCCTGGCGGATAGGCTGAGATATCCAGTTTTGTTTCGTTCTGTCCTTTTGTGATGATTATTTCATCTTGTAAGCGGCCGAACAAATCGTATATGAAGACCGAAGACCGTGGAACGAGAACCGAAGAACAAATCATAATTTGCGTACTTGCCGGATTAGGAAAGATATGCAGGTTCGCACTTTTTGAATCAATGGATCTGGCGTGATCCGAAACACCCACTGTTCCACATCCGGGTGTGTCACAGCCCATGCTATCTAGTTTTATTACCCAGACTTCCTGGACGCCTGTGTCGGGTTCCTCAGGAAGAACAAACCCGCAAGCAATAAATCCTTTATCGGAAGTCGGGATGATATCATTCAGTATGTTCTCGCTTTGCCCCCCATAGAGATTTGCGTATGATCGGTACCAGAGCTCGTCTCCATCTGTATTAAGTTTCATCACCCAACCTGAAATTCCGGGAGTCACATTGTAATCAACTGGGCTACTTCCACATACAATGATGCTTCCATCATCAAGGCATCGAATATTTGATACATAATTCTTCGTGACATTACTCTTGCCATATTTTCTGTCCCAGATGGTATTCCCGTTATTATCCAGTTTTACAATATGAATTCGGCTATATGGATCTCCCCATATTGGATGTGTTGTGGAATCTGCATACAATGTGCCTACTATAATGCTCCCATCTGATCCCCTGCAGAGCATCGCTTTGTTGTCTGGTCTTGGGCCGCCCAAACTCACCTCCCATTCCATATTACCAATACTATCAGTCTTAATAACGATGGGGTCGCCGCTAGATGGACTGTTAGGGTTTCTCCAGTAGCCTCCTATTGCAAATCCACCATCCGATGTTTGGATGACAGAGTAACCAATATTAAAACCTGATTGACCATAAAACATTGACCATTTCTCGTCTCCTGTTGAATCAGTTTTTAATAATATAACTTCACTCGGAGTGCCGGAATAATGGTATAATTCTCCTGTGATTATCAGATCGCCATCATCACAAACAAACATATTGTTAAAATACTGGCGGTTAGTATATGGATTTGGAATATTTCCAAAAAACTCTCGTGACCAAACAGTATCCAAATTGATATTTAGCTTTCCCATTAAACCTGCCCAATGGGACTGGCTGAAATAATAAACCTTATTGCCAACGTAATACAAATGATCATTCAGAAAACGGGATGATCCAGGCCAGCCAGTATAATAATCGTGTTCATTATCTCCTATATAATTAACCTCCTTCACAAAGCCAGAATCCGATAACTGCATAAAAAATATCCATTCCCAATCCTGGGTTATAGTATCCTGGGTTGCACCTGAAATATAATAATTGCCATTATGCTCCAAAATACTGGTTGCTGAATATGTGGCCTGGGATTCGCTTAGATGGTATCTGTGATTAAAATATATCTGCTGTGTCATAGAATACTTGCCTGCAATGAAAAAGCAGAAGAGGAGTATGTATTTAACATTTTTTGTTAACGGGTTCACTTCAAATGTTGAGTATACCAATGAATTGATATGATGATCAGTAAAATGTGTTAATCTCTGATAAGTTGTTTCACCGGGTATTATATCTTGCAATTTAACAAATTCAACCCAAAACTCAACACCCAACACTCAAAACTTTCTCAAGAAAAAGTGTGACATTTTTCAAAAAACGGTATTAATAGTTAAACCCACTGCAATAATGCTTGTCTTCTTAAAGGGAGGCATCACTAAAATCACTAAATTTGTAATCTAAATTAAAACTGAGAAAAATGGCTGGAATCAACAAAGTAATTCTTGTGGGAAACCTGGGTAAAGACCCGGAAGTGAAAAACCTTGAAAATGGAGCAAAAGTGGCCAACTTTACACTGGCAACATCCGAAACATACAAGAACAGAGAAGGACAGAAAGTCACACAGACCGAATGGCATAATATTGTATTGTGGCGGGGTTTGGCAGAAATTGCTGAAAAATACCTGCACAAAGGCAACCAGGTTTATATCGAAGGTAAGATCAAGACCAGGTCATGGGATGATAAAGACGGCGTGAAGAGGTATACAACCGAGATCCTCGGCGACAACCTGACCATGCTCGGAGGCAGACGTGACTCTGACGATGCTGCGCCTTCCGCACCGGCTGCTGCAAGCAAAGCCCCGGAAGCAAATGCGGGTAATGATAAAGATGACCTGCCATTTTAATCTTTCCGGCTTGTTCCGGAGCATGTACACAATTGTGCCACGGACTGTCGATATGAGCAGGTTAGCGGAAATTGTTTAATTTTGTGGCTGAAATATATACTGCTGCTGTAATGGTGGCAGTATGCTTTAAAACATAATCCTTGGAAGAAGCTGATTCTGGCGGACATCTTTACAATGCATTCACTGTGATTCTCGATGCATTTATTCAACCATTTTCATTCACGATTCTGATCTCGTTGGTGGTATTGTTTATACTGCTTTTCCTTTCAGCCATGATCTCAGGTTCTGAAATAGGCTTTTACTCTCTTGGTCCACAGCACCTCGATAAGCTTAATGATTCGCCCTCACGATCTGCAAAGCTGATCCTGAAGCTTTTGGAAAGGCCAAAGCGACTATTGGCAACCATATTGATTGCCAACAATTTTGTGAATGTGGCCATCGTGATTCTGTCCACCTTTATAGCAGCTCAATGGTTTAACCTGACAAGCTTCCCCATCCTGGCATTTGTGGTTCAGGTGGTCGTGATCACGGCACTCATATTATTGCTGGGTGAGATCATGCCTAAAATGTATGCCAGCGTATATCCGGTCAGGTTTTCAAAGGGTATGGCCGGGGTGCTCAACGTTTTAATAAAAATATTCTATCCTTTCAGCTCATTATTGGTCAGGTCAACGTCCTTCCTCGATAATAAGCTTGCAAAAAAAGGACACGGGATGTCGAGGAGCGAGCTGTCGGATGCAATCGAACTCACCGCCGGGGAGGACACTCCGGAGGAAGGCAAAAAAATATTACAGGGCATCGTGAAATTTGGCGACATTGAGGTGAAGGAGATCATGCGGTCGCGGGTTGATGTGGTCGCACTGGACATGGATGCCGCTTTCACAGTAGTAATGAAAGTGATTGTGGAGTCAGGGTTCTCAAGGATTCCGATATATAAGGAAACCTTTGATCAGATCCAGGGCATCCTATATGTTAAGGACCTCTTACCTCATCTCGAGAAAACGGAACAATTTAAATGGCAACACCTGATCCGCGATGCCTTCTTTGTACCGGAAAACAAAAAGATCAACGACCTGCTGCAGGAGTTCCAGGAGAAAAAGATACACCTTGCCATTGTGGTGGATGAATATGGTGGTACATCCGGTATTATTACCCTTGAAGATGTTTTGGAAGAGATTGTGGGAGAGATTACCGACGAATCGGATTCAGGCACAGAAGAATTTATGTTTGAAAAGATCGATGATCATACGTACATCTTTGAAGGCAAGACAACCATCAACGACTTCTGTAAGATCGTTGAGGAAGATGACGATCTTTTCGATGAAGTAAAAGGTGATTCCGACTCCCTGGCCGGGCTCATACTCGAACTGGAAGGAAAGATCCCCGGTAAAGGTGATGAAAGCAGCTTCATGAACTATACTTTTAAGGTAGAAGAAGTGGACCTTAAGCGCATCAAGAGAATCAGAGTAAGTATCACTAAAAAGCGGGTGGAATAATTTGGAACTGTTTCATGGTTTCACTGTTTCACTGTTTCATTGTTCCACTGTTTCATTGTTATACTGTTTCATTGTTAAATATTTTATGTGAATGAAAAGCATCCTGAACATAGCAGTCGCTGCACTATTTTTTTTGATCCTGCTTACTGCATGCGATGAGACCTATACTCCAAAGCCTAGTGGTTATTTTCGGATCGATCTGCCTGAACATGAATACAAAAGCTTCGATTCTACTTTTCCATATTCTTTCGAATACCCGCTTTATGCCACTATAGGCCCCGATCCTATTACTCCTGAGGAGATCTACTGGCTGAACATCGACTTTCCGGATTTTAAAGGAAGGATACACCTGAGTTATAAAGAAGTTGATGGCAATCTGGTTCAATACCTTGAAGATTCCAGGCAGTTTGTGATGAAACATATTCCTAAAGCCAGTGCCATTAATGATTCGCTTATCCTCGACAGGGACAAAAAATTATACGGGCTCATATACCATATCGATGGCATGGGTGCTGCCTCTCCCTGCCAGTTTTTTATTACCGACAGCAACAAGCATTTTGTCAGAGGGGCTCTTTATTTCGATGTAGTGCCCAATAATGACTCCCTTTCTCCTGTGATCGACTTCTTAAAAAAGGACATCGAGCACCTCCTGGCCACCTTCCGCTGGAAATAGTCAATACCTCCAATCTTCACGAACAAGTAATCACGAATAATTCTTCATTCCTGAAGGGGTAACCTTAAACAGGCTTTGTCGTTTAAAACTATACCCCGGAATTCCCTCATATTCCAAAATTCTTTACTTTTGGGAACCATGACGGAGAATTCCGGCTTAAACTATTGTAATCCCTTGCAAGGAAATGATCGAAACCATCAAAATAGGAACCCTGAAATGGCATCACGTCCTTAACCCGGACGAGAATGACCTGCAGGTCTTTGCGGATGACTTTCATTTCCATCTGCTCGACATTGAAGATTGTCGCTCGAAGCTGAACCAGCGTCCGAAGGTGGATATCTATGATGATTACTATTTCATGATCCTGCATTTTCCGAATTTCGACAAATCAGGAAAGTTTCTCCAGACCAAGGAAGTTAAGATCTTCTGGAGTGAGGATTATGTGATGACCATTAGTAGCTCAAACTGGGTGGTGATGAGTATGTTCAGGGAAGCCCAGGAGCAGCAGGCAAGGAATGAAGCCTTCGAAGTAGGTTCTTCCGATGCCATCCTTTACAATATCCTGGAACGCCTGATGCGGGAAACCATGATATTTCTCCGCAAGGTGGGAAATGATGTGGAGTTTCTGAATACAGAGCTTTTTAGTAGAAAATCCAGGGAAACCATCGAAAAGATCTCCATCACACGAAAAAACATTATTCTTCTGAATACGATCTTCAAACCACAGCTTCCTCTCTTTCAGCGTTTTGAAATCGGTAAGATTGAGGGTTTTGCTGAGAATATGGAAGATTATTGGGGAAATATCCTTGACTACTACCAGAAAATGTGGGATATGACCGAGGACTACCAGGAATTGATCGAAGGTCTCTCTAAAACCTTTGATTCATTGCAGGCGCATAAGATCAACGACATCATGAAGGTGCTTACCTTCTTCTCAACCATTTTGCTTCCCCTTACCTTTATCACCGGCCTTTACGGCATGAATGTGGGCTTACCATTTCAGGATGATCCCAACTCATTCTTTATAGTGCTGGTTTCCATGGTTGCGATCGTTGCCATAATGTTGCTCTATTTCAAAAGGAAGCGTTGGATCTAAGGTTTTTCTATTCCTGCTTGCTTATCGATTCTATATGAATCACTTCAAAAACTTTTTTTACAAAATCTGTATTGAGCTTTAAAGAGCTTGCTTTTTCCAGGCGGTCCTGAAGCAGGCCGACCCATCGATCCGGCTGGTAGGGTGCAAGGTTTTGTTCCTTTTTAAGCGAGCCGATCAGCTCTGATAATTGCATCCTTTTGGAGAGTATGTCAAGCAACTGTTCGTCCAGTTCATCAATGGATGTACGGTATTTTTCGAGGCTGGCATCGGTTTTCCCCTGTTGTTCCCTGATTTTTAAGCCGGCAATGATTTGCTTTAATTCTTCAGGGCTTATTTGCTGGGCCACGTCAGTCAGTGCTTTCCCGGGGTCGATATGCGTTTCTATCATTAAGCCATCCATGCCCAGGTCGAGGGCTTTTTGAGATATCCGTGACAGGTATTCCCTTTGTCCTCCGATATGGCTGGGGTCGCAAAGAACAGGAAGCTCCGGGAAAATATTTTTCAGCTCAATGGGGATTTCCCACAATGGAAGGTTGCGGTAAGGCTTGCTGTAGTACATATCAAAGCCTCTGTGCACTGCTGCGAGGTTTTTGATTCCCGTATTCAGCAGTCTCTCTATACCACCTGCCCAGAGGCTCAGGTCGGGGTTGAGGGGGTTCTTGACCATGACGCATACCTCACTTCCCTTGAGGGCAGTGGCAATTTCGTCGACCACGAACGGGCTTACAACTGTTCGTGCCCCTATCCAAACAATATCTACTCCTGCCTTCAGACAGGCTTCAACATGTGAAGGTATGGCTATTTCTACAGCCAGCTTCAGTCCTGTACGCTCCTTCACCTCTTTGAGCCAATCCAATCCCTGCTCACCCACGCCTTCAAAATCACCCGGACGGGTACGAGGCTTCCACAAACCGGCACGGAATGCCACCAGGCCCCTGATTCCCTGTATGGCTTCTGCGCTTGCCATCAGCTGCTCACGCGACTCTGCGGCACAAGGTCCTGCAATCAGAAAAGGCCTTTCGGCACCACTAAAAATATTGCTCCCACTACCCATGATAACATTTTCTTTGCTTCCAAAATTAACATTTTTAGAAGCACCCGATGATTGAATCAAAAAGTGATTAATTTTGCACATGTAATAAACTAAAACAAGAAGCTTTGAAACGAATTGATATTGTTGACCTTGTGGGGTCTGACCAGGTAAACGAAAATGTAAATGCCAAAGGTTGGGTACGGACTAAAAGACAGAGTAAGAACGTTGCATTCATAGCATTGAATGACGGGTCGACCATTAATAATCTACAGATCGTTGCCGATGTGGAGAAGATCGGTGAGGATGTGCTGGCGCAGATCACTACCGGGGCATCTATTTCTGTGGACGGCCGTTTGGTGGAATCAGCAGGCAGCGGGCAGGCCAATGAGTTGCAGGCCGAGCATATTGAGGTGATGGGCCTGGCAGACCCTGACGTATATCCACTGCAACCGAAAAGACATAGCCTGGAATTCCTTCGAGAAAAGGCACACCTGCGTTTCCGGACTTCCACTTTTAGTGCGATTACCCGGATCAGGCATGCCATGATCTTCGGCATACATAAGTTTTTTAATGATCGCGGTTTCTATAACATACATACACCCATCATCACCGGCTCCGATGCAGAAGGGGCAGGAGAGATGTTCCATGTTAGTGTGCTTGATCCCAAGAATCCACCGCTTACCGAAGACGGAGAAATAGATTACAAGCAGGATTTTTTCGGCAAGGAAACCAACCTTACCGTATCGGGGCAGCTGGAAGCTGAGCTTGCTGCTCTGGCTATGAGCAAAGTGTATACTTTCGGCCCTACTTTCAGGGCAGAAAACTCAAATACCTCCAGGCACCTGGCAGAATTTTGGATGATAGAACCCGAGGTGGCCTTTGCCGATATTAACGACAATATGGACCTGGCTGAGGATATGCTGAAGTTCCTGATGCAATATGCCCTGGATCATTGTATGGATGATCTGGAATTCCTGAACAACAGACTGAAAGAAGAGGAGAAACATAAAAAGGCTCAGGATCGTGCTCCTATGGACCTGATCGAAAGGCTAAATTTTGTACTGGATGAAAAATTTGAAAGAATAACATATACTGAGGCCATAGAGGTGCTCAGGAACTCCAACTATAATAAAAAGAAAAAGTTCAATTATCCTATCGAAGGCTGGGGGGCAGACCTGCAGTCAGAACATGAACGCTACCTGGTAGAAAAACATTACAATAAGCCTGTGATCATAACGGATTACCCCAGAGACATCAAAGCCTTCTATATGAAGCAAAATGATGACGGTAAAACAGTCCGGGCCATGGATGTGCTTTTCCCGCAAATCGGAGAGATCATTGGCGGATCACAGCGTGAGGAAGGTTATGACAAACTTCTCAACCGCATCGAGGAAATGAAAATCCCCATGGATAGCATGTGGTGGTTTCTCGAGACGAGGCAGTTTGGTACCGTTCCGCATAGCGGCTTCGGCCTGGGTTTTGAACGACTTATGCTCTTTGTTACCGGCATGGGCAATATCAGGGATGTGATCCCATTCCCTCGTGCTCCGCAGAATGCTGATTTCTGATCATAAAAGCTGATTTTCTATTCTATTTATATTGGTTTTTAGTTGCTATTTGATTATTTTCGGTGTAGAATAAACATTACAAAACTGAATCTGACATATGCTCAACCAACGCCTGCAGCAGAAGCTTCTACAGAAGCTGTCACCACAGCAAATACTGCTGATGAAGCTGTTGCAGATTCCTTCCATGGCTCTTGAGCAAAGAATAAAACAGGAAATAGAAGAAAATCCCGCTCTGGAAGAGGCAAGTGCAGCTGAAGAAGACCAGGACGAGGCCATCGATGGGGATGATACTCGTGACGAAAACCCGGAAGATGAGTACGATAGCAAAGAAGATGAGTTTGACCTGGATGATTATATGCAGGATGACGAGATCCCGTCGTATAAGACCAGCATCAATAACCAGAGCTCGGATGATGAACGCAAGGATATCCCGTATGCCTCCGGCTTGAGCTTTCAGGATATGCTCCTCTCACAGCTGGGGCTCAGGATGCTCACCGATGAACAAAAGGTCATTGCCGAGACCATTATCGGAAACCTGGATGATTCGGGTTACCTGCAGAGGGAAATAAGTGCCATGGTCGACGACCTGGCTTTTGCGCAAAACATTAATGTGTCCGATGACGAGATACTTGAGATACTGAAGGTTGTTCAGGAATTCGATCCGGCAGGAATAGGGGCACGCAATCTGCAGGAATGCCTCCTTATACAATTGCGACGAAAGCAGGATGAAGATCATCCGGCAGTTGGTCTGGCCATCATAGTGCTTGAAAATCATTTCAATGAGTTTGTCAAGAAGCATTACGACAAGATCATGAAGAAGGCAAAGATCAATGAGGATGAACTCAAAGGTGCCCTTGCTGAAGTGCTCAAGCTGAATCCCAAACCCGGAAATTCACTTTCCGAAACTACCAAGACCATACAGTATGTGATTCCGGATTTCATCATTCATAATACCAATGGTGACCTTGAGCTGAGCCTTAACTCCAGGAACGCACCGGAGCTCAGGCTGAGCCATGCATATACCAACATGATGGAGGCATATGCCGAAAACAAGAAAGATAAGAAGAAGAAGGAAGCTTTCATGTTCATAAAGCAGAAGATAGATTCTGCCAAATGGTTTATGGAGGCCATCAGGCAGCGTCAGAATACCCTCTTTGTAACCATGAATGCCATCATGGAGTTTCAGCGTAATTATTTCCTGACAGGGGATGAGACCAAACTGAGGCCCATGATCCTGAAAGATATTGCCGATATCGTAAACCTTGATATCTCAACTATTTCCAGGGTAGCTAACAGCAAGTATGTCCAGACGCCCTTCGGGACATTTCTCCTCAAGAGTTTCTTCTCGGAGTCAATGCAAACTGAATCGGGTGAAGAAGTATCAACACGTGAAATAAAGAAGATCCTTAGCGAGTGCATTGACAGCGAGAATAAAACCAAGCCTCATACTGATGAGCTACTCACTAATATTCTGAAAGAAAAGGGCTACAACATAGCGCGCCGCACCGTAGCCAAGTACAGGGAACAGCTAAATATCCCGGTTGCCCGGCTGAGAAAGGAACTATAGTATGGAAGCGCGTATTGCCCGGATCCTGTCCATTGTTTTTCACCCACTGCTGATACCAACTTATTTCGTGGCGGTGCTGATGAATCTGAATATATTCTTTGCCCTGATGATACCCGTGCGGGCCAGATGGCAGATCATCGTGCTGATCCTAATCACATCGGCCATATTCCCCATGATCACTATATACGGGATGTATCGTTTCCGGCTTCTCAAAAGTATGGGTATGGAAAACAGGGAGGAACGCCTGTATCCATATCTTGCCACATCCATATTTTTCTTTTTGGCTACCTATATGGTCTGGCAGATCAACATCTCCCCGGTTTATTATTATGTCATGCTCGGGGCCAGTATCCTGGCAATACTTACCCTGCTGATAAATATTTACTGGAAGATCAGTGCCCATACAGTTTCCATGGGTGGGGCACTGGGCATCCTTATTGCATTGCAATCGGTTCTGCTCCTCGATCTGCTCTGGCTGATAGCTGCGACAGTTTTTGTAAGTGGACTGCTTGGCTTTGCCCGCCTGCGTGCCGGGTCTCATACACAGGCACAGATATACGCAGGATACCTTGTCGGCTTCCTGGTAACTTTTCTGCTGATACTTTACTATTGATTTAGAAAGGAATAACCGCAATCCCAATGGAGATAGGATATAGCTGCGGTCCTTTATCTACTTTGAACACTTTGGATATCTGGTAATAAACAGTCACGTTAAACCATTTGTAGCCAATCCTGAACGTGGGTCCGTAACGCCAGCTTTCAACCTGTGAAACATCCTTGGATTTGACCTTCACATTGACTTCGTCAGTTTCCATGGTACCATCCTCATTGATGGCAGTAATACGGTTTCCTTTGTACTTAACATGAGCATTGACAAGGTAGCCAAACTTAAATCCGAAAGCGATACGAAATTGTTTCTTTGTCTTGATTCTGAACTCGACCGGAATTTCAATGTATGCCAGGCTGAGCTTACTTTTCTTGTAGCTGACATCATCGGATATTTTTATAAATGTTATTGAATCCGCTTTGACATCATTAATAATATTATCGCTGTAGAGGTTATGCATTCCTATGCCAATACCCCCGGCCAGGTAAATAGAACTTTCTTTGACCCGGTAGTTGTATAATCCGAACACCTGGGCTCCCTGGTTGATGGTGCGCGCTTTCATGTTGGAAGGCAAACCGCCCCATATATCTGTAGATATACCAACTCCAATATTGAACTTCCTGATGGTTGATTCATTCACCACCTGGGAAACAACGGATCCTATAATGAAGATTCCAACAATTGATAACAAAATCCTTTTCATAAACATGGCCATTTTTATGGAAACAAATATACAATATATTTCAGCGGACTATAAAAACCGCCCTCTTTCTACACAAATTAACATCCCCTTCACGCATTTATTGCATACTTAATCACGAATCATGCCATAAAAAAAGGGGCCGAAGCCCCTTTATGATAATCCTACCCCTTAAACTTATTCAATTATAAGTTTACGGACTTCAACAGCTGTGCCTGTTCTGACCTGTACAATGTACATGCCGGTGACATAGGTTGAAGTATTCACCATTATTTGGTCATCATTAACGGGTCCTGAAAATACTAACTGACCCATATTGTTATAGATCAGGACTTCGTCAATAATATTGTTAGATCTGATCGTAACCCTGTCAGTTGCAGGATTCGGAAATAATGTGGTATTATTTTCTGCGATGGCTCCTTCATCTTCAATACCTGTGATAACCCAACCAGGTCCGAAGCAAACATCATCATAATACGCACCTGGATCGCCACCAGAATCAGCACCATAATAGTCGATACCACCAATGGTCAATTCATTTACAAATTCGAGAACCAATACACCATCGAACAATACTTGTCCGAATCCTGCATCAAGATCATAGTCTATTTGAACAAAGATCCATGTGTCCTGTGCGTATGTAAAGGTTTCTGTGCTCTGTCCGTCGAAGTGTCCATCTCCACCATCATCGAAATAGAGGTCGAGGTTCCATGCAACACCGGGTACAGGGTCAGTCTGAACATTGAAATATCCTGAATATCCAGTTGGAACATAGATATAGTTAGAATACAGCCATTGTCCGGTTGCAATAGGAGCTGCACCAAATTCATAGATCAGGTCAACTGTGCCTGCATCTACAACAAATGAGTTATCAGGGCTGTTTGAATACATATCTGATACAGTAGCATCATCAGCACTGGTTCCACTCCAGGTATTCCATGGAGAACCTAACTGATCGGCAACTAAACCTCCTACAGTTAATGCGTCGAAGTTTTCGCAGTTGGTAAGAGAGAGTTCCCAACCCGGGCCAAAGCATACATCATCGAAATACGCACCCGGATCGCCACCGCTATCAGAACCGTAATAGTCAATACCACCAATGGTCAGATCATTCTCAAACATGAGGATCTGCACACCGTCGAACAATACCTCGCCCAATCCTGCATCCAGGTCATAGTTTATTTCAACAAAGATCCAAGTATCCTGTACGTATGTAAAGGTTTCTGTGCTCTGTCCGTCGAAGTGTCCATCTCCACCATCATC
>JAOZTN010000003.1:41045-56855 GCA_029942245.1 Bacteroidales bacterium
CATCATCAGCACTGGTTCCACTCCAGGTATTCCATGGAGAACCTAACTGATCGGCTACCAGGCCACCAACGATGAGTGCATCAAAGTTTTCACATTCGGCACCGCCACCGCCATAGAAGAAATCAACAATATTCATCATTAAGTCAGCCTGAATGAGAGGATCTGTAATACCTGCAAATGATAGTGTGGTGAATACAGTTTTAAAATCACCTCCATCAAATTGTACAGCACAAATGCCATCGGCCGGAGGGACATTGGCTTCAAAGAGGCCCATGCCCATGGTTGCATCAATCATATCAATAAACAGGCCGTCTTTGGTAGTCGTAAAGATGTCGGCTACCTGGAAAGTAAAACCATCTGCCAGTGAACCGGCTACACCGGATGCATCAGCAAGGTTGGGAGTTTCAACAACCCAGTTATCCTGGGTAACATTTGTCACGCCAAAATAGTCATAAGGGAAATCTCCAGCGCTCAATGCCCCTGCAGCCGGGAAACGGTCCCACAGGTAGTCTTGCCCTGAAAAGAACAAAGCTCCACCGGCATCAAGATAATCTGCCAGGTTTGCCTCGTCATTGTCGCTCATAGTTTGATTACTTGCCCAGCCTTCACCGGTAAACCAAAAAATGATATCATAGTCCATCATGGTTAGAAGATCTGGTCCGTCACCAGTCAGGTCTGTCACCTCATAATAGGTGTACATATACCCATTGGCATCGAGAGCGGCCATATACATAGGCCAGCAATCGGTAAAGTCCAGATCTGCACTCCCATCCCTGTCAACGGCAAGGATGTTCTGTGAAAAAGCGGACTGTGCCAAAAAAAGTACTGATACAAGAAGCACCAGCACAGAAAGTGTAAATTTTCTCATGTGTCGTTAATTTTAGGTTAATAAAAAGTTGTTCGTTCGCTCAAATATAAACATTCCTTGATTAAATACAAAATTCTAATCCAAGAAATTAAGCGCTAAGATGGTAGGAAGGGAGGCTAAAGGTCGAATGTATCTTCCAGTTGAGGTACAGTAACATCCCAGCCATAGGTGTCGTGGATCTTAAGGCGCAGGGCATCCGAAGACTTGGGTTCACCATGGTTGATAAATATACGTGTAGGCTTGTTTTCCAGTCCGGAAAGCCAGTCGATGATCTGGGCCTGATCGGCATGTGAGGACATCGTCTTTACATCTTCAACATGGGCTTTAACAGGATAATACTCACCGTGGATCTTGATCTCGTGCACTCCGTCATGTATGCTCCTTCCCCTGGTACCTTCGGCCTGATAGCCAGGGATAATAATGGTAGACTGAGGATTGCTGATATGCTTTTTCAGGTAGGTGAGTACCCTGCCCCCATTCATCATGCCACTGCCGGCAATGACGATCTTTGGATGTGTATCAGCGGCCAGTTTTAAGGTATCTCTATATGACCTGACCATTTTAGTGTTTTTGAATACTTCATCAAAGATCTTTGGCCCCAGCTTATGCCATTTATAGTACTTGTTAAACACCTTGCTTACATCCACACCCATGGGTGAGTCGAGATAAATAGGGATGTTTGGGATGTCATTATTTTGTTCAAGCTTCCAGAAGAGATACATGAAATCCTGGGCACGGTCAACTGTAAAACTGGGTACGATCATAATCCCATTTCTGTTTGAGACTGCGTGGAGTATCTTGCGGAACTGCTCTTCTGTATCGATTTTGGGATGGATGCGATCACCATAAGTTGATTCAACAACCAGGTAATCGGCATGTTCCGGCCTATCGGGAACCTCCAGCATGGGGTCGTCAATTCTTCCGATGTCGCCTGAAAAGATGATTCGCTTACCATTGACCTCAATATCGACATGAGTAGCACCAATGATATGAGCGTTGTTCTGAAAACGGAACCTGATCCCCTCACTGAGCTCTTTCCACTGATCCTCAGGATGTATGCTTAGCAGGGGAAGGGTATTCTTTGCATCCTCCAGGTTATAAAGGGGTTTCGCAGGCTTATGCTTGGTATAGCCTTTCTTGTTGGCATGTTCTGCATCCTCTTCCTGTATCTTGGCACTGTCGAGCAGTAAAACCCCTGTAATTTCGCAGGTGGGCGAGGATCCATAAATTGGACCATGAAAGCCCTGATGTACCAGCCTGGGCAGGTAGCCTATATGATCGAGGTGAGCATGGGTAAGGATAACTGCATCTATCTCAGAAGCATCGACAGGCAAATCCTGCCAGTTTAAAGCACGCAGGTGCTTCAGACCCTGAAATAATCCACAATCAACCAGGAACTTTTTCCCATTGGCCCTGATGAGTGTTTTTGAACCTGTAACGGTACCGGCGGCACCCAGAAATTGAATAGAAAAATCGTTCGAAAGCTCGGTATTCATTACTATTTGGTTTAATGAATAATTAGTTGTCCCTTCTGAATAAGGGATCACCAAAGGTAGAAAATACTGCGTGCAATGATTAGTCTTTTTTCAGCTTATCGCTAAAAACTTTTTTGAACTTATCTAGTTTGGGGACAATCACGAAATTACAGTAGGCGGCAGTACGGTTATTATTGAAATAATCCTGGTGATAATCTTCTGCGACATAGAAGGCACCGGCTTGTGTGACTTCGGTAACGATGGGGGCTTCCCAGGCCCCGGATGCATTCAGCTCATCGATCACTTTTTCAGCTTCCAGCTTTTGACCTTCATTGTAATAAAAGATGGCTGAACGGTATTGCGTTCCCACATCTGCCCCCTGCCTGTTCAGACTCGTTGGGTCATGGGTCATAAAGAAAACCTCCAGTAGTTTGATGTAGCTGATGATTTCAGGGATGTAAACGATCCTTACCGCTTCTGCATGACCGGTAGTTTCATTACATACTTCCCTGTACGATGGGTTCTTGATATGTCCTCCTGTATACCCCGACTCCACACTGATCACGCCTTCCAGTTCCTGGAAGATTGCCTCAGTGCACCAGAAGCATCCGGAGGCAAAAGCAAGCGTGTCTTGTTTGGCGTATGTTGGATCATTTCCCATGATGAGGACGAATAAACTTATGCTTAATATTGTTTTCATTGTGTAATAAATACCTAACACTTCCGGCAGGATATTGTTTGATGATGAGTTCTTGATAGGGATATTTTTATAAATTTGTTGCAAATCCTAAGGGAATGGACATATTGTACCACAGTAAATTTCTGAAGCACAATATTGACAGCGAAGCTGAAGGTGCCTATCGTATAGCAGATTTCGGCGATCTGCCGGATACTGAGGCAGACGGGGAAGCATACATGGGCCTCATCCATACACCTGCTTATATCCAACAGATCAAGGAAGCCTGTGCAAATAATGAGGTTCTTGCGGAAGTTTCACTGAACAATGACAGCTGGGAAGCAGCCAAGACAGCAGTAGGCTTGTCGGTGCTGGCCTCAGAAAACAGTGGTTTCGCTGCTATCCGTCCGCCGGGTCACCATGCTTCTGCAGAGCGTGCGGCAGGCTTTTGCTTTTTCAATAATATTGCTATCGCCACTCAGAAATTGGTGAATGAGGGCAAGAGGGTATTCATCTTCGACATCGATGGCCATCATGGGGATGGTACGCAGGCCTTATTCTACGACAGGAGTGACGTGTTTTACTGCTCGGTTCATCAGTACTATGCCTATCCCTACACCGGCTTTTCCATTGAGACCGGTAAGGATGATGGAGCGGGTTTTACAGCTAACTTTCCCATTTATGAAGGAAAGGGTGATAAGGAATTCCTTGAAGTAGTTGACAAGGCCATTTCCCTGGCCAGGAAATTCTATCCCGATGTGATTGCTGTGAGCGCAGGCTTTGACAGCTACACAGATGATCGTTTGCTGGGGCTGAATTATAGTATCCGCGGGTTTTATGAATGCGCATTCCGATTAAGGCGCGCCTTCCCCGATATCTTTGCAGTTCTCGAGGGCGGTTACCACCTCGATATTCGCAAATGTGTTGACGCATTCGCCGAAGGAATCCACAAAGGAGCCATCCCGCCAAAGCAGCAATGGGACGAAAATATGGCGATTGGATAAGCCTTCTCATGGCATAACTTTCTTATTTAAATTTTGTATAAATTATTGTTTGCGACGTCATTTCATCGTAACAACTACATATGTATATGGTATTAGTAGTTATATTAGCCGTTCAAAATCAAAACTATAAATCTTTATACCATGAAAAAACTATTTTTAACGCTTGTTGTTTTAATCATAACAATAGCTACTTTTTCACAACAAGTCACCAGACAAAGAGTGATTATTGAAAATTTCACTGCCGACTGGTGTGGCTGGTGTCCAAGTGCACACCAGGGAATACTGGATCTTATTGCTGCTGGGTATGATGTCGCACCAATCGCATATCATGGAGGAGGGGATCCATTTCAAACACCTGAAACCCTTAGCAGGCATAGTTATTATGGTGTTGGTGGTATACCACACTCACAGTTTGATGGTGTACTTCAAGCCATTGGAGGTTCTACTTCAGGTACTACCTTTAGCGCTTATCTGCCACATGTGCAAAACAGGCTTGCAATACCCTGTGACTATACGGTGTCTATCTTTGGCCAGAATAACGGACCGGATTATGACATAAGTGTGGTCCTGGACCTTGTAAATGGAACTCCCCCGGCTGACCTCACCTTGCAATTTGTCTTATGCGAAGATCATATTCCATATTCATGGCAGGGTCAACCAGAGTGTTTATGGGTATGTAGAGATATGTTCCCGGACCAATACGGTACCGCCGTTGATTTTAGTACGGGTAATCAGCAGGTATTCAACTACGTTTTCACTATTGATCCTACATGGAATGCAGACAATCTTGAATTTACTGCTTTCTTACAAAATGAGGCGGACAAAGAGATCCTCCAGGGAAACTGGGTTCCGAAACCAGACCTTATTCCACTTTCTGCCTCTGCAAATTTCAGCTGCAGCGCAATAGCTCCCTGTGAAGATACACCCGTTGATTTTTATGACGAATCAACCGGCATCATCATCTCATGGGAGTGGACTTTTGAAGGTGGCACACCTACTACATCAACTGAGCAAAACCCAAGCGTTACTTATAGCGCTACCGGTGAATATGATGTTGAACTGATCGTTTATGATGGTACTGTTTATGATACCTTGCTCATTGAGAATTATATCGATGCCATTACTACCCCACCTGTATCCGGAACGCCAAGCGGCCCCACAGAATTATGTGACGGGATCGCAGGATATACGTATACAACCTCTGGAGCGAACTGGTCTACTGATTACACATGGGAGATCAACCCATCATCAGCTGGTACTATCATGGGAGCAACGACTCTTGCAACTCTCGACCTTGACCCTAATTACGTAGGCCTTATCGATATTACTGTAAGAGGTAACAACCAATGTGGTAGTGGTGTATGGTCAGATGCATTTCAGGTGGAAGTATTTCCTCACCCACTGCCATTCTGGATCTCTGATGGAAGTACCTATTGTGCAGGCTCACAGGGTATAGAAGTTACACTTGATGGCTCAGAATCCGGTATTGAATATGAACTATATCGTGATGCTGTTGCCACAGGTAATATCGTGATCGGAACGGGTGATGTCATCAGCTTCGGTTACCAGACCACCGATGGTCTCTATACCATCAGCGGGAATACAGGATATTGCGATGCCAACATGTATGGCAATGCCTACATCTATGCTGTTGAAGCCCCCGGGCAGTCAGCTACACCTTATGGAGCAGATGCTGTTTGTATTGGTGGAACCAATGATTATTCAACCGATGGTGCCCCTGATGCCGAGATTTATGTATGGACCCTCGACCCACCTGCTGCAGGTGTGATCACAGGAACTACCGTTGATGCCAGCGTTGTATGGGATGCCGCATACACAGGCGCAGCCACCATTACAGTTCAGGGTAACAATGATTGCGGCGATGGTGTTGTATCAGATCCATTTGATGTTACTGTTGAAGCCTTACCTGCACCTGAAATATCCGGTGAAGCATACGTTTATGCCAATACTACACATGCATATTCCAGTGCAGATCATACCGGAGCTGCTTATGACTGGAGCGTTACCGGCGGAACCATTGCCAGTGGCCAGGGAACAAATGAGATCACTGTTGATTGGGGCGGTGCCGGTACAGGATATGTAAACCTTACCGAAACATCAGCTGCTGAATGTGAAGGCAGTGCTACCGAATATGTGGTTGAGATCATGCCATTGGGAGTTGAAGAATCATTTATGACAGAAATCAACCTCTATCCTAATCCTGCCGGTGAATCACTGAACATCGAGCTGTATTCAGAAAAGAATGCAAACATTCAGGTACAGGTAGTGAATCAGACCGGTCAGATCGTGATTAATAACGTTCAGGCTCTTAATGCCGGAAACAATAAAACGACGCTGAACACATCTGATCTTCCTGGCGGATACTATACCCTTAAAATGATTGCTGATGATGGAACATTTGTTCATCGGAAGTTTGTAGTTATGAAATAACTCATGAGGGTTTTATAATAAAGACCTGTGAGGTTCACGAACCTCACAGGTCTTTTTTTTTAAGCTAACTTTGCCTTTCACATTCCATGGATTTCTCAAACTATACCGGTGAACTTGCAGCGCTCGCTACTGCTGTATTCTGGACGATTACGGCCATGGCATTTGAGGTGGGCAGTAAAAATATAGGGTCGCTGGCATTAAATATGATCCGCCTTGTACTGGCCTTTATCTTTCTTTCTGTTTTTAACCTGATCGTACGAGGATTGATATTTCCTGTCGATGCAAGCGTGCATGCATGGGTGTGGCTTTCGGTGTCGGGGCTGGTAGGCTTTGTCTTTGGTGATTATTTTTTGTTCAGAGCTTTTGCAGCCATCAACGCCCGCATTGCCATGCTCTTCATGACCCTTGTTCCCCCCATTACTGCCGTGATAGGCTGGGCCCTCCTGGGGGAGACTATGACAACACTCGAGGTGACAGGGATGGTGCTTACCATCAGCGGGATTGCCATGGCTATCTTCAGCAGGGGAGGGGAAAATGGAAAGAAGATAAAATTATCCTATCCCGTGAAAGGGATACTGTTTGGAATGGGTGGTGCTCTCGGACAGGCCGTAGGACTGGTACTAAGTAAATACGGCATGGGTGATTATCATGCCTTTGCAGCAACACAGATCAGGATCATTGCAGGTATGATTGGCTTTGCCATGATAATTATTGTTTTGAAAAAAGGCTACCTGATACGAAAGGCATTTAAGAGCCGTCCCGGCATGATAGGAACAGGAATAGGATCGGTATTCGGACCATTTCTCGGGGTTTCGTTCTCACTTATCGCTGTAAAATATGCAAGCACCGGGGTGGCCTCTACCCTCATGTCCATTGTACCCATACTGATCATCCCCCCGGCGGTATTATTCTTCAAACAAAAGGTGAGCTGGCTGGAAGTGCTGGGCGCTTTTATCAGTGTTAGCGGGGTAAGCTTATTCTTTATATAAGCCAATAGGATATTATTGTGTTATTTCTAAGCGTGAATGTGCTAATTGAATCAAAAATTTTATAGCTTTACGAGTAATTGAACCAAATGAAACCTTAGTCATGAAGAATCTTAAACCAAGCCTTGTATTACTATTATTAAGCCTATTATTTGTCGCACTCAGCAATCCGGCTATCGCAGGAAAGAAAAAGATCATTTTCGGTACTTCCGAACCTGATGCCAAGATCTATATCGACGGCCAACTGATGGGTAACGGACAGGTAGAGGTGATCGTACTCAGCAACAGCTGTGTTACTGTGCGGGCAGAAAAAGTAGGCTTCCTGAATGTAACCATAAACTTTTGCAACAAGAAAGGTTCAGCCGTTCCTCCAAAATCATATTATGCCCAGATGCAGCCTGATGATGCCTACGATGCATCGGTGCAAACGGATATTGCCAACATCGACATTGAGATAAAAACTAGCCTGGAGGAGATCCAGGCATGGAAACTCCTAAGCCAGATCATCACTACACATTTCGATGTGATTGAGATCACAGACCGGGAAACAGGATACCTACGTACATCATGGGTGGTTCAGTCTTTTATGCAAAACACTATACGAACACGCATAATCGTAAAGCTGGGGAACTCTAACCCTTTAGCATACAAGGTAAAACTGGTCAGCGAGGAATCGAGGGTACCCGGTACATCGGTTAAAAGCGATGAACTTTACCGTGAGTGGGATCGCGTACTGAGGAAATATGAAAATATCATAGGAGAAATGCGTGCAAGGTTGCAATAAGAATTGAAAAGGTACAGATTCAGCAAATAAGAACATGCCGCATAGAAATGCCGGGAAAATGCTAAATTTACCCGGCATTATTTTTTAAATAAAATCTTATATCATGAAAAAGTTGTTCCCCCTACTGATGATCTTATTCATTTCTCTTGGCCTGAGTGCTCAAAAGAATATCGATAAGAAGCTAAAAAAACTGGATGCCTATTATGAACAAGCTATTGCTGACTGGGAAGTTCCAGGGATGGCCGTGGCAATTGTAAAGGATGGAGAGATCATCTTTTCAAAAGGATATGGGACCATTAATGTGAATACGGGAGAAGCAGCTGATGGCAATAGCTTATTTGCTATCGCATCAAATTCAAAAGCATTTACATCTGCCGCTCTGGCTATGCTGATCGATGAAGGCAAAATGTCATGGAATGACAGGGTCAGGGATTATCTCCCCTGGTTTGAATTGTATGATCCTTTTGTGTCAGATAATTTTACGATTGCTGACTTGCTAACGCATCGTAGTGGCCTCAAAACTTTTAGCGGCGATCTTTTATGGTATGGCAGCAATTTGAGCAGGGAAGAAGTGGTTAGAAATGCGAAATATCTTGAACCCACTTTTGGATTCAGGGATGGATGGGGATACAGCAATATTATGTATATCTGCGCCGGGCTGGTAATAGAGGAGGTGAGTGGGTTGAGCTGGGACGAATTTATAAAGCAAAGGATACTTGAACCACTGCATATGGATCGTACGGTGAGCTCTACAAATTCACTGGCAGGGATGGATAATGTGTCATTACCGCACAATGATTTTGAAGATAGTATTATCAGCATTGATTGGCTGAACTGGGATAATATTGCTCCTGCCGGCGGACTGATATCATCCGTGAATGATGTCTCTCAATGGCTGATCTTTCAAATGAATAAAGGGATCACCCCTGATGGTGATACCCTGATCAGCAGCAGGCGCTTTTCAGAAATGTGGACACTAAACAATTCGCAGGGGGTAAGCTCATGGTCAGAACAAAATTGGCCTTCAACACATTTTAAGGGTTATGGCCTTGGATGGGCACTTTTCGATTATCATGGTAAGAAGATCATTGGCCACGGCGGTGGATATGATGGCTTCATTTCCAATACTACTTTCGTTCCTGAAGAAGGCCTGGGCATGGTATTTCTGACCAATAAAAACTCTAGCCTGTATTATCCGCTGAAGTATAAAACGATGGATGTTATGCTGGGAGCTGAAGAAGAGAAAGATTGGAGTGCAGACTTTCTGAGCATGATGAGTGGCAGAGATGCACGAAAGGAGGAAGCACAGGCAAAGGCAGAGGAAGAACGTGCGAAGGATTCCAAACCAACACTCCCTGTTGAAGACTACCTGGGAACCTATAATTGTAAAATGTACGGCGATGCAAAAATATATATGGACGGAGACCAAATGATGCTTGATATGTTGCCTACTGATATCTTAATAGGTAAGCTCAGCCACTGGCAATACAATACCTGGAGGATCGACCTCCTGGATGTCCCCTCACTCCCTTATGGCCTGGTAAATTTCGTAATGGATGATAAAGGAAAAGTAGTGGAAATGCAAATAGATATCCCGAATCCGGATTTCTATTTCGATGAGTTGGAGTTTTTAAAAGTGAAATAGATTCGAATCCTATTCTATCGATCGTAAGAATATTTATTTCTTTCCTCCTGGCGAATTATAAGGAAGGGTAATATCGTAGGTGATTTCCATGGGAGAAGATCCATTAACTACCTCGTCATAATAAAGATAATCAAACCATTCATAAAGATCTTTTGAACCAGTGGCCCAGGTAATAGTAACAACAACCCTGTCTTCTGAATTTGCAAAATAATAAGAATATACCATTCCTGAGAACCAACCACCGTTTGAACTTGAAGGGATATGATCTAAGTAATACTCCCCGGAAATAGTATTATCGCAATATTGTTTTTTAATCTTAAAGTGAACATCACCTTCATAAGGGACATCATCCTTGTAGTAGATATAGGCTGAAATCACAAATGATCTGGAAATCTCCGGTTTTTCGGTTTCAACACATCGACTATCATCCTCACGCTCCTCTTCCTTATTGCACATGGCAGCCATGAAAATCGCGGAACATACAATTAAAATAAATAAAATTAAATTTTTTCTCATCGGTTAAATTTTAATGGTTCGAAATGGGTTAATTGGATTCGTGAACCACTAAGTTAAGAAAATATTTTGAGAAGCCAGATGTATTAGAATATTGCTTTTGCGATCTGCCTGATATTATCCGACTTGCCCATGGTGAAGTAGTGCATGACAGGCGCTCCTTTGCTTACAAGTTCTTTGGATTGCATAATGGCCCATTCAACACCCACTTGCCGTGCTTCTTTATTGCCTTTGCATTTGTCAATTTCAAGTTGCAGCTCTTCCGGTATGGAAATGCTGAAGGTGCGTGGCAGGGTACCCAGCTGGCTTTTGGTGGAGATGGGTTTTAAGCCAGGGATGATGGGAACGGTGATCCCCGCTTTCCTGCATCGATCAACAAAGTCAAAATACATGCTGTTGTCGAAGAACATTTGTGTTACAATGTACTCGGCCCCTGCATCGATCTTTTCTTTCAGGTGTTTGATATCTGTTTGTATGTTGGGCGACTCCGCATGTTTCTCCGGGTAGCCGGCAACACCAACAGCAAAATCTGTAGAAGTGGTGTTCTTAAGTTCTTCATCCAGGTACCCACCATGGTTCAGGTCCATGATCTGCCTGATGAGTTCAGAAGTATATTGATGTCCGCCTTTCGTAGCCCTGAAAAATTTCTCACCGGGCAGATTGTCTCCCCTGACCACCAAAAGATTGTTTATACCGAGAAAGTGGAGGTCGATCAGTCCATTCTCCGTTTCTTCAAAATTGAATCCGCCACAAATGATATGAGGAATCACCTCAATGCCATATTTAAATTTGATGGCTGCTGATATACCAATCGTTCCCGGGCGTTTTCTGAGTACTTTTCTTTCGATGCTGCCATCGGCATGTTCCCTGAACTCTACCTCTTCCCGGTGATAGGTTACCTCAACGAATTTGGGGTCAAACTCAATAAGCGGGTCAATGGTATCATAAATGGATTGAATATCCATGCCTTTTTCAGGTGGCAGGATCTCAAAGGTAAAGAGAGGGCTACCCTTGGCTTTTTCTATGGCTTCAACAACACGCATGAGTTAATAATTTAGGTTTTGTTTAAGGTATTTTTCAGCAATTTCAAGGCCAATCCTTTTTCGTTTTGCATAGTCTTCAACTTGCTCCCGGTCCAGTTTGCCCAGGTTAAAATATTGTGAGAACGGATGCATGAAGTAGTAACCGCTTACCGAGGCTGCAGGATACATGGCAAAATTCTCCGTGAGGCTGATCCCCGTTTTCGCTTCCACCTCCATCAACTTGAAGAGTGTGCTCTTTTCAGAATGCTCCGGACATGCAGGGTAGCCCGGTGCCGGTCGTATGCCGGCATATTGTTCTTTTAGCAATCCCAAAATATCCATGTTTTCGTCCTTGTCATATCCCCACAACTCCTTCCTGACCTTCTTGTGCATTAACTCTGCAAAGGCTTCAGCGAGTCTGTCGGCCAGGATCTTCAGCATAAAGCTGCTGTAATCATCACCCTGCTGTTCATAGTGTTCAACCCATTTTTCAATGCCAATGCCGGCAGTTACGGCAAATCCTCCTATATAATCCTGTACTCCGGATCCTTCAGGAGCTATAAAATCTGCCAGGCTGAGGTTTGGAACGCCTTCAGCTTTCTTTTCCTGGTTCCTCAGGAAGTGAAAAGTGCTGAGCTTATTTTGCCTTGATTCATCATCAAAGATCAGGATATCTTCACCTCTCGACCCGGCCGGATAGAACCCGATAATGGCCTCAGCCCTGAGCATCTTATCCGCTATAATCTTATTCAGCATAGCCAGACCATCGTCATATAGTTTTTTGGCTTCTTCGCCTTTAACGGGATCATCAAAAATGCCGGGGAATTTCCCGCTGATCTTCCATGCATGGAAGAAAAAGGTCCAGTCTATATAAGCGCTGATCTCCTCCAGGGGGTAATCAGTAAACAGCCTGTTACCGGTAAAAGCAGGTTTGGTGGTCTTTACCAGTGACCAGTCAGTTTGTAGTCTGTTTACCCTTGCATCTTCCAGGGGAATGAGTTTTTTCTCCTTCTGGCCTGCCTCATATTTTTCGCGGAGCGAAGTATATTTTTCGGTAATATCATCAATATAATTTGCCTTCCTTTCTTTTGAAAAAAGTTTCGACAGGACCCCGACACATCTCGATGCATCCTTAACATGGATTACCGGGTGGTCGTAGACCGGTGCTATCTTCACGGCAGTATGGATCTCAGAGGTGGTAGCTCCGCCGATCAGCAGCGGGATATCCATATTCTTCCTTTTCATCTCCGATGAAACATGTACCATCTCCTCCAGTGAAGGAGTGATCAGGCCACTTAATCCGATTATATCTACATTTTCTTCTTTGGCTGTACGAAGGATCTTCTCTGAAGAAACCATTACACCCAGGTCGATCACATCATAATTGTTACAGCCTAGTATCACTCCAACAATGTTTTTCCCGATGTCGTGCACATCGCCTTTCACGGTAGCCAGCAGTATCTTTTTCGATACCGGGCGTGTTTTCCCGCCGTCCTTTTCTTGCTGTATGTATGGTTCAAGATAGGCAACGGATCTTTTCATCACCCGGGCACTTTTAACTACCTGCGGGAGGAACATCTTTCCTGCCCCAAAGAGGTCGCCAATGATGTTCATTCCATCCATCAGCGGCCCTTCTATCACTTCAAGTGCAGAATCATATTTGGCTCTGGCTTCTTCGGAGTCTTCTTCAATATGATCCATGATACCCCGGATCAGGGCGTGCCTGAGCCTTTCTTCTACAGGGGCTTCTCTCCATGCCTCTGCTTTTTCTTCTACCCTGTGAACTGATTTTACTTTCACAGCATATGCAATGAGACGCTCGGTAGCATCCTTGCGGCGGTTCAGGATCACATCTTCCACCAGGTTTAGCAGATCGGCAGGGATGTCATCATAAACCTGCAGCATTCCGGCATTCACTATGCCCATGTCGAGTCCTGCTACAACAGCGTGATAAAGAAATGCCGAATGCATGGCTTCCCTCACAGTATTGTTACCCCGGAAGGAGAATGAAAGGTTGCTGATGCCCCCGCTTACCCTGGCATGGGGCAGGTGCTCCTTGATCCACTTCACAGCATTGATGAAGTCGACGGCATAATTGTTATGCTCGTCAATGCCGGTGGCGATGGTGAGGATGTTGGGGTCGAATATAATATCATTGGCCGGAAAGCCTACTTCCTCAGTAAGGATCTTATATGCCCTAGCGCTGATCCTGGTCTTATCTTCATAGCTGGCTGCCTGCCCGTTTTCATCGAAAGCCATCACTATAACGGCCGCACCATAATTCATGATACGGCTGGCTCTTTTCCTGAACTCATCTTCACCATCTTTCAAACTGATGGAGTTCACGATGGCTTTACCCTGAAGGCACTTGAGCCCGGCTTCGAGCACTTCCCATTTAGAAGAATCAATCATGATTGGAACTCTTGCAATATCAGGTTCTGCGGCAAGGAGGTTCAGGAAAGATACCATGGAGGCCTGTGCATCAAGCATGGCATCGTCCATATTGATATCGATCACCTGTGCACCGTTCTCCACCTGCTGGCGGGCCACCGACAGGGCTTCATCAAAGTTTTCTTCTCGTATAAGCCGGGCAAATTTTATAGATCCTGCCACATTGGTACGCTCCCCGATATTGATGAAGTTACTCCCGGGAAATACTAGCAAGGGTTCCAGCCCGCTTAAATGCAGCGAATTGTCTTTTTCAGGTACAGGACGAACGCACGCCTTTGCGGCAAGGTCGGCAAACACACGTATATGTTCGGGGCTGGTGCCGCAGCACCCGCCGATAATATTCACAAAGCCATTATCCAGAAAGTCCTGCATCAGCGGAGCCATTTCTTCAGGGGTATCATCATACTCCCCGAACTGGTTAGGCAGCCCGGCATTTGGGTATACGCTGGTAAAGAATGGGGCCTTTTCTGAGAGCTCTTCCACAAAGGGGCGCAGCTCTTTTGCACCCAGGGCACAGTTAAACCCAATACTCAGCATATCGATGTGAGAAACTGAATAGAGAAAAGCCTCCAGTGTTTGTCCGGAAAGAGTCCGTCCGCTGGCATCGGTAATGGTTCCCGAAACCATGATAGGAACTTTGTGACCATTCTCCGTAAAAAGGTCATTGATCGCAAACAGGGCCGCTTTGGCGTTCAGGGTGTCGAAAATGGTCTCTACCAGAAGGAGGTCGGCACCGCCGTCGATCAAACCCCTGGCCTGCTCGTAATATGCATCATATAACTTATCGAAGGTGATAGCCCGGAAGCCCGGATTGTTTACATCGGACGACAGGGATGCGGTCCTGTTGGTCGGCCCCATGGCACCTGCCACATAGCGTGGCTTATCAGGATCCTTTTCACTAAATGCCAGCACTGCCTTCATGGCGATCTCAGCGGATGCCTTATTAATTTCATATGCAAGATCCTCAGTTCCGTAATCCGACTGGGAAATGGAAGTGCCATTAAAGGTATTGGTCTCGACAATATCGGCCCCGGCCTCCAGGTAGGCCTCATGGATCTCCAAAATGATATCGGGCCTGGTGAGCGATAAGAGGTCGTTGTTGCCCTTAAGGTCACGTGTGTGCTCAGCAAACCTTTCACCTCGGAAATCCTTTTCGGAAAGCATGTAACGTTGAAGCATGGTCCCCATGGCACCATCCAGAACGAGGATGCGTTTTGGTAGTAAAGATTTTATGTCGGGCCTTACAGGCATATGATAATTTGCTTTCTGCAAAGTTATGGAATTCATATATTTGCCGAAAGCAGACAAAATGAACGGAGATCCAACGCTATATCAGGTCCTCGATGAACTGGGAATCAAGTATGAATATCATGAACATCCTCCCGGCCCAACGGTGGAAGAAGCCTTAAAATACTGGAAGGACATTGACTCCGCTCACTGTAAAAATATCTTTTTCAGAAACCATAAAGGAAACCGTCATTACCTGGTGATCAGCGACCACAGGTATCAGCTCGATATCCGTGACCTGGAGCAAAGGCTGAAGCAGGGGAAACTCACTTTTGCCAGCCCCCAAAGACTGATGAAGCACCTTGGCCTGGAAGGGGGATCGGTATCGCTTTTTGGCCTGATCAACGATGCCGAAGATCATGTGTACCTCTTCATTGACGAAAACCTGCTGAAGGCAGAAAGAGTAAGTTTTCATCCCAATATTAATACGGCCAGCCTTGTGATCAGCGTGGAAGATATGAAACGTTTTCTGGAGTGGTCGGGAAACTCCTACGAATTTATAAGTTTATATGATTAATTATAGCACCTCACCCCCTTAACCCCCCGGCCCCCTTTTCATCCTCTCCTGCAGGAGAGGGAGCCAGGGGGTGAGATGAATAAATTTAAAATTATGAATAAATCTCTTAGTATTGTAGTTAACCTGTTTAT
>JAOZTN010000004.1:0-56497 GCA_029942245.1 Bacteroidales bacterium
CACACCAAGCTTTGCATCGGGGTGTTTGGCGTTATCGAGGATCTGCATCTCGGGTGCACTTTTCCATACCGGGTCGCCGGGAATTTCCTGGGCAAGGTAGAAAATGCCACTGTTACCGCCTTCTGAGACTTTCCATTCAAGGGATAGCTCAAAATTACTGAACTTCTTATTGTAGAGGACGTCTCCTCCGCCACCGGCTTCTCCTCTTCCGGAGCCGATCACATGCAGGGTTCCGTCAACAACCTCCCAGCCATTTTCGGGAAAAATTTCACCGTTGTGTGAGCGCCACATGTCCGGTGTCAGGCCGTTAAACATAAGGATCCAGCCGTCTTCAAGCTCTGCCTGCGAAAGGGTGTTGGGCTTGGCCACAGCTTCTGAAATAACAGTTTCCTCTGTAGCCTGCTTTTGTTTGGTTTCCTGCATATTGCATCCTGCAAAAAACAATGAAGCGAGTAAAGCAAATATGATTTTATTTCTCATGATAATATGTTTTTTGATTGAAATTAAAGTTTCCAGCCTTCCCTGTATGTGTGCCTGATATACTCCTCGGCAGCAGGTTTGGCTTTAATGGTTGCATATTGAGTGTCGAAATGTGGATGACCATTGATCACAGTGAACTTATCGGTGGTTACCACCCTGATCTCATCATCATCACCGATGTTGGTCACCTTCATGTTTTCGCCATCCCACTTAAGTTTGCGTTTCAGATCCTGCAGACGAATGGCCAGGTTGCCCATCACAACTACCTCATTCATAGGACCTGAATACGCGAAGTTTGAGCTGCATTCTACGCGGCTGGCCGGGTCTTCTTTACAAGCCCTGATCCAGTCGGCCTCATGGCCACCACTCATTGCATCCTTGATCCTTCTCAGGCTTGGATCCGGCCGTTTATAGCTTTTGTCGAGCTCTTCAGGCAGGAGTTTTGGGTCACGGCCATAGGCGCCGCAGATCAACTTACCCTTGGTACCGATAAAGAGGCATCCGCCACTCCAATCACCCATGATTTCTCCGTCCGGCAATTCAGCAGGCCTGGGAGGCAGTAATCCACCGTCGAACCAGCTTACTTTCACAGGTACCAGTTTAACTTTTTCATATTTTCCCCTGTCGGGAAATTCATAATGAACCGCCGATCCAATAGGTGCACTTTCTGTATTTACCTGGGTAGAGCTTCCGTACAGGTAGTCCGGATTTCCAAGCCTTAGTGCTTTGTAAACGGGATCAAAAATATGACATCCCATATCACCCAATGCACCGGTTCCGAAGTCCCACCATGCACGCCAGTTCCACGGATGGTATACGGGGTTGTAAGGGCGCCATGAGGCTGGCCCTATAAAAAGGTCCCAATCAAGCGTTGGTGGCAGGGATGGAGTTTCTAGTGGACGCTCAAGACCCTGTGGCCAGATAGGCCTGTTGGTCCAGGCGTATGCTTCCGTTACTTTGCCAATGGCGTCATCCCAGATCCATTCACAGATCTGACGGATGCCATCAGCGGAATTTCCCTGGTTACCCATTTGCGTGGCAACACCAAATTCTTTTGCAAGCGTACTCATTACCCGCGACTCATACACTGAATGGGTGAGTGGTTTTTGGAGGTAAACGTGCTTTCCCATTCGCATGGCATGGGCAGCAGTAGTGGCATGGGTGTGGTCAGGGGTTGCAATGACAACGGCGTCGATATCATCACCAAGTTCGTCGAACATCTTCCGGTAATCCTTGTACTTTTTGGCATCCGGATATTTTTCGAAAAGCCCCGATGCATAATCCCAGTCGACATCACACAAACCGATAATATTCTGACTATTACAGTTATTAATATTGGTTCCGCCTACTCCGCCAACACCAATTCCAACAATATTGAGCTTGTCGCTGGGGGCCAGGTGCCCCAATCCGCCAATTACATGGCTGGGAAGAATGGTGACCCCGGCGGTTGCCAGGGAAACATTGCCGATAAATTTCCTTCGGCTCATGCTGGTTTTCTTACTTTTTTCCATAGTGTATGAGATTTATTATAGCGTTTGTTTGATTTTTATGGTCCGGCCGGTCTTATTGCTTTCAAATGCTTTCTCAATGATAAAGATAACATCTCTGGCTTGCCGGGGCAGCACTGCCTGTGGTTTGTTTTTGAACATTACTTCGTAAACATTGTCGTAGAAACCCATATAATTTCCCTGCTGCGTAGGTATCCGGATTGATTTCTGCGGTACTGCCTCTCCGGTGCCCAGGGTACCCCAATTTTTTTGATCATCTGCACCCCACTCATCCCCTCTGGGCATATTTCCTGCTTTTAAACAGGCCTCCTGCGGATCAAGGCCCCATTTGGAAAAACTTCCCTTGCTGCCATCTAAATTAAAGCGTGGACCTATATTTTTTATCATCATCCCCGCTGTGAGTACGGCAACCTTATCAGGATAATACAATTCAAGATTGAAATGGTCGTCGACCGGGCTTCCTGCTCTTTCAGATCTGAGGGTTGCTTTTATACTTTCCGGCAGCCCAAACAAACAAAGTGCCTGGTCGATAAGATGCGATCCCAGGTCAAACAATATACCGCCGCCGGGCAAAACATCATCCCTCCAGGCGCCGGGTTTCATATCCGGGCTGTACCTGTCGAAATGGGCTTCGTAATATTTGATATCCCCGAGTTTACCCTCCTCCAGGAGTTTTTTAATGGTCAGAAAATCACCATCCCACCTGCGGTTCTGATAAACGAAAATGTTTTTTCCTGTCCGCCTAGAAATATTGATCAATTCATCTGCTTCGCTGCTTGTCGGAACAAAGGGTTTTTCCACAACAACATGTTTGCCGGCCTCCAGGCATTCCCTTACCATGGAATAGTGAAATACATTCGGGGTGGCCACAACGATGAGGTCTATGGAATTATCTTTAAGGAGGTATTTATAATCCTGAATTACATCTACATAGGGATAAATATCTTTAGATTGATAGTGATGACGTTCAACAATTACCGAAAGATAAAAACCGGGATGTGTATGAATAAATGGTGCATGAAACGCCTTGCCCGACAAACCAAAACCTATAATACCGGTATGGATCGTATCGCTCATTAAAGGTGGCTGTTAATAAAGTCGAAACTGCTTTTCACGCTTTCAAACCCATCACCCTTAATTATATCCTGCTCAACAAAAAATTCTTTAAGTCCGGCCGTGGCGGCATGATCGAAAATTGAAGGATAATCGATAATCCCACTGCCCACTTCTATCATTTCCTTTCCTTCTCCTGCTGCCATATCCTTTACATGCCACAATTCAAATCTACCAGGATAGTTTTCAAAATACTGCAGCGGGTCTTTGCCTGCATAGTTGATCCAGTAAAGATCGATCTCCATGCAAACAAGTTTTGGGTCTGTCGATTCTAGCAGCAGATCATATGGGATTTTATCATCAATAGGATAAAATTCGAAATCATGATTGTGATAACCGAACCTCAGCCCATTATCTTCACACATCTTCCCGATGGCATTGAATTTATCCGCCACCTCCTGATAGCTCTGTATACTTGCCCGCTGCTCATTGTTCAGCCATGGCCATATGATGTAATCAATCCCGACCTCCCGGTGAGCCTGCAATACCGCGGCTACATCATCCTTATGGAAGGTAACATGGGATGCGGTCAACCTCATACCAAGGTCTTCAATAAGTGTTTTAAAATCAATTGGATCCATGCCATAGAATTTTCCATCACTATAGCCTGCGGCTTCCAGATTTTTATATCCGATATCCGATATTTTTTTCAGGCTCCCTTCCAGGTCTTCTTTAATCTCGTTCCTCAGGCTGTACAATTGCAGGCCAATCTTGTTTGAGGGAATCATATTGGCAAGGATATGCCTGGGTGTAAGCATTCCGGCAAGCATTCCGGCGCTGCTAATTTTGATGAAGTTCCTGCGTTTCATTGTTTTACTGTTTCATTGTTTCATTGTTTCACTGTTTCACTGTTTCATTGTTGATTAGACGATCTTTTCGTTTACGGGATCCCAGAAAACCCTGCGATTTTCTTTGTATGCGATGGTACCCATATGCGCTGCCATGGCTTCTTCGAAACCCTGGTCTATATTACAGCTGGGCTGACCTCCGTTCCTGATACAATTCAGCCACTCCTTGATGTGAATATGTGTGGGGTCAACTCTCTTTCCACCTCTGTATGTGTATAGCAGGCCTCTTCCGGCAAAATATTGTTCCGTTGGTGATGTAACAGCATCTACATTTTTCATTCCGGGCGACCATGTAAAGAGCGGAAGATCGGGGTCGATAATGCCATCGGCTATTTTTTGTTTGTAGCGGGTAGATCTTTTATCTGCCTTTATCAGCAGACCGTGTCCCAGCTCCATGGATGCATCATGTCCCATGATCACTCTTCCCCGTTTGCGACCGCTGGCCAGGGTAGCGCTGTAAACCATACTCAGGTCTCTGCCCGGATATTCATATACTGTATGAAGCACATCCGGTACTGTGCGCCCATCTTTGAAATAATAAATTCCCCCACTTGAAACGGCTGACTCCGGAATGCCCAACCCAAGGATCTGGTTCATGGCATCAAATTCATGTGTGAGCAGATCGCCCGACAGGCCGGTGCTATAATCCCACCAACACCGCCACCTGAAAAAACGTTCCAGGCTGAATTCATGTTCAGGGGCCGGTCCAATGAATTGTTTCCAGTCAATCGTATTTTTATTTGCATCTTCGTGTATAGGGTATACCCAGGCGCCATTGGGATCGTTTCTGTTCGTTGTAATCTCTATCAGGGTGATCTTGCCCAATAATCCTTTTTCAATTGCTTCACGGGCCTTGAAATAGCTTTCCGTTTGCCTTCCCTGGTGGCCCAGCTGGAATACGATATTGTTATTCCTAACAGCATCCCTGACCTCATACGTTTCTTCTACTGTCCAGGTCATAGGCTTCTCAACATATACGTGCTTTCCGGCATTGGCGGCAGCTATGGTCATAGGTCCGTGCCAGTGATCGGGGGTAGCAATGATCACCGCATCGATATCATCAGCATTGATCAGGTCGAGGTAGCTCTTGTAACGCCTGGGCTGATTACCCATTTTCCCATTCGCACCCTCCCTGTTGATGTTGGAACCGGCTTCTTGTGCCATAGATCCGTATGTATCGAATACATCACACACACCATTAAGCAACACATTGAGGTCTTCCTGTTCAAGGTATTGCTGATACCTGTCGTCTGAAGGATTTTCAGAAGCATTTGCTATCCAATTGTCAATAAGACCCGGATGTGCAAAGCCGGCTGCTCTGGCCAGGTGCTTACCACGAATACCATACCCGATCAGGCCCAGGCGTATCTGCTTGTCCATGGGGCCGGTTTTCGGAAGTTCCGGCGCGCTTGCCTTGAGCTTGATCTCATCGAGGATATTGCTCTTCAGGTATTGATCATAATTACGCTTTTTATACCATGCAAACGCAAAGGCACCCAAAACAGGAACCGCAGCCAGGCCTTTTATCAGATCTCTTCTGTTCATTTTCTTTTAAAAATTAGGCGGTCGATACCAATATACCTGCTGCTTGGAAATACAAATAGTACGGCAAGTGCAATAAGCTCGATCAGGTTTTTGTTTACGACCAGGTAACTTCCTTCATTGGGTACGGCATATCTCAAGCCCGGGAATGGAGGGTGTGATAAAAAATATGTGGCCAGTAGGGCGATGCCAAAGATACAGGCGGGTCGGGCCAGAAAGCCTAAAATGAGACCCAGGCCGATGAGGATCAGGCCCCAGATATTTAGCTGGTCAATGATATTTACCGTATTGGGGTTTGTGGTAAGTGAGTGAAAGAAGGATTCCAGGAAACCGTGCGAATCAAGCAGGAAGCCCACGCTGCTCCAGTTAGGGTTCATAAGCTTGACCAGTCCTTCATAAAGAAAGTGCCATCCTATGGCCATCCTCAGTATGACGAGCCAGCTAAGTTGTGCATTAGTGTATCTCATTATCGTTTTTACTTATTTCCCTTAAAAATATGTCTTTCCATCTTACTTTTATCCCTCCCCCATCATGAATTTGCAGGGCAACGGATCCCGTAGCCTCTCCGATCTTTTCATCAGTGATATCAGCCATCAGCTGCCCGTTGAGCCAGGTCATAACGCGTGCGCCTTCAACCCGTATGATCATTTCGTTCCAGGTTCCCATATCCAGGATATTTTCTTTTTCATCGGGGATCTCGATCAACCATCCGCGACCATACGACTCATAAATACCCCCGCTGTTATGTCCCGGAGGCGCCACTTCTACCTGCCATCCGTTAATACGAGTGCCCTCTATCGATGACCTAAAAAACACACCGGAGTTTCCATCCGATTCTTGCAGGAACTTCAAACGCAGGACGAAATCCGTATAGCTTTTATCGGTGGCCAGATAGCCGTATTTTGCATCCTCACCGCTTTCGCAAATAAGCTCACCATCGTTGACATACCACTTTTCGGTGCCATAAACGGTCCAGCCGTCCAGGTCGTTGTTGTTGAAAAGCGGCTCACCTGTATCCGTGAGATCTTTGATCTTAATGTTTCTGAAAGAAATTGGGCTGCCATGGTCCTGCAGGCCGATATGACCTTTGATGGCCAATCCGTAGGCTGAATAGTCTTTCCATTTTGAGGCCTGCCTGCGCAGATTCCAGTCCTCATCCCACAAATAATATTCAATCACCTTTTTCCCATTGAGCCAATGTGTTACATGCCCATCTTTAATCTCAATTTCTGAGCTGTTCCATTCCCCTGCCGGGAAAACAATCTTCCTGGCCGTATCGGCATTATGCATGGCATAGTTTGCCCCGGTCATTTGCCATTCCTCCAGAGGATATTCGAAGCCGATATCGTCGATAAGCTGGTATTCAGGACCGCTGGCATAAACCGCAGGATTATCACCTTCGACCACATTAAAAAAGATACCGGAATTACCTCCTTCTGAGATCTTCCATTCGAGCTGCAGGTGAAAATCTTCGAATTGTGCCTTGCTGATGATATCTCCACCAAGGTCCCCGCCCTCACCGGATGTGATGAGGGTTCCGTCCTTGATACTCCACCCGACAGGAAGAGATTCCTGTTTGAAACCTCTCCACGCATCAGCTGAGGTTCCGTCAAACAGGATTATCCATTCTTGCTCAACGTCACCCTTATGGTTCAACGAATGAGAGTTGGTGCAGGAAAGAACAAATAATGAGATAAAAAGGGTGAAAAAAGACGAAATTTTGAAATTGGAGTTCATGTTTGTATAGCTAAGGAATTGTAAATTTATGAATTTGCCAGCAAAACAAAAGAATTGATTTTGTATTCCTGAATTTCATATGCCGGGTACACCCATTGATAGAACGATTGATGCTATTTATATATTTTAAATCTGCATGTTAGGAAAAATTACTTATATTTATGGCAATTGAAGTATTAACCAAACCCACATTGCTATGAAGAAATTATTACGCTTATTTTTATTGATGCTGGCATCATCCATGTTGATGATCACTCAGCTAAACGCACAAACGATCCTGTGTGTCGACCGGGATTTTAGCGACACCGCTATTGGCTTTTCAGATACCTGGGGACCGATCTCACGTGCCCTGGATGCAGGTGGTTACTCCTATGATTACTGGGAAGTACTACCTGACGATGAGGATGGGCCACCATATGAAACGATGATTAATTATGATATAATTATCTGGTTTTCAGGTGAATCATGGCAAGAAAAAATGACCATGTCCGACAACGACGAGACCAACCTTGGTGATTATTTATTCGGTGGGGGAAAACTATTCCTGAATGCACAGGACTACCTCTATGATCGATATAATGGATTTACCTCCTTTGATCCGGGCGACTTTCCGAGCTATGCCCTGGGTGTTGAAGAAGTGGAGCAGGATGTATATCATATTGAAGTTGGTGAAGGTATTGGTGATTCGGCTCGTTTTTACGGATTGCCGGGCTCTCTGGCTGAGGGACTCGAATTCCCTACAGTTGACATTTTCACCACCGTTTCTGATGATGGATTATATGGCGATAGTATCGGAGTTCATGCCGGGATAAGCATGTTTGGCATTCTGGTACCCTACGTTTCCGTAGGACCTGCAGCCATTCAGTATGAATCGGCATTAGGTTTCAGAACAGTATTTTCTACTATTGATGTAGCTGCCATAAGTGATACCGTTGCCCGGGATATTTATATGGACAGGGTGGTTTATTGGCTGATGTATGGTATAATAGGAACCGAGGAACTGAATGCCGAAAATGCAGGCTTATTGATACGGCCTAATCCGGTCACCAGTACTGTAAATATAGGTATGAACCTACCCATGGAGGAGGTTTCTATTTTCAGCAACCAGGGGCAGCTTGTACGTCATGAGATCGTAAAAGGGAGTGCCGTGAAAATTGATATGGAAGATCTTGCGCCGGGTATATATGTGCTGAAAGCAAAAACAAATAAAGGAATTGTAAGCAGCAAATTAATAAAACAATAAACTACAAAACTATGTGTATTAAACTTGCAAAGATTTTTGGGATGATCTTCGGATCAATTGCGGGAATTCTCGCTATCCTTGGGGTCATCGGATTCATTGTCTGGACCTATAAGGAAGGCTCCTTCATAGGAGTATCCAATTTCTGGAATTTCCTGTATGCATCAGTACCATTTAGTTTGCTGTCGATGTGCTTCACCCTCGTCGCAATTGCTGCGAAAGAGAAGTGCTAGGCATATGCGTTAAGGGCATCCCTAACATTATTTGTTGGTTAAAAACAGCCGGATATTAATTCATCCGGCTGTTTTGTTAGGGGGCTGCTCAGATAAGATTCAAACAGTATTATATTGTCAGACAACCAGGACATGCATACATTTGTCTGTTCTATAAAAAGATCTCCATTATGATCAGGAAAACCTACCTTCTTTATTCCGCAATACTGCTATTAGCATTCCTTATTTCAGTTTTAATACTGAACAGGCCAACGAAAAATCCACGAAGTGAATATGAAAAAGAGCTCGTGGCTATGTACAAGCAAATCCCGGAAAATGTCATTAAAGAGTCTGAGGGCAAAAATCGCCCCGACAGGCCCGATCTGGCGGCCATGCAGAACTATTTCAGTATTATGGATCCGGAGCTGAAGGCGGTTCCCGTTGAGCGTCTTATAATGGCATGGGATGAAACCAGCACCATGAAAAATAGCGCCCAGAAACAGGATAATCCTTTATTCTGGGAGACCGCAGGATCGAATATGGGGGGGCGTACCCGCGCCATTATGTATGACCCCAGCGATGTTACTGGGAATAAGGTGTGGGCCGGTGCCGTGACGGGAGGATTATGGTATAACAATGATATTACCGACGATGGAAGCAGCTGGGTGCCGGTAAATGATTTTTTGGCAAATCTCTCCATCAGCTGCATTGTGAGCGATCCCAACAATCCACAGATTTTTTACGCAGGTACAGGCGAAGCCGAAACCGCCAGGGTTATTTACCGCGAATCATCAGGTGTAGGCATGGGCATACTTAAATCAATGGATGGAGGAGCTAGCTGGGACCGGCTTCTCACAACAAATAACTTTGTGTATGTAACCGATATCCAGATACGGGATGAAACTGGCACCAGTGTGATCTATGCTGCCGTAGCATCCGGGATATACAAGGGTGCAATACACCAGAGTGGACCATCTAACGGACTTTTCCGATCAGACGATGGCGGACAAGCCTGGGACCAGGTGTTGCCAAACATACCGGGCACGGATGAACCCTATGCAGTTTCAGATATCAAAATACAGGGTGACGGACGCATCTATGTTGGCAGCATGGAAACCCCAGAACTTGAAGGCGGAGCCACCATCTTCTATTCTGATGAAGGAACTACTGGCTCATGGACCGTAATTGACACTGTGAGAAACCTTATAGAGGGTCAGACCTCAGATAATATTGCCGGCAGGGTGGTACTGGTACCTTCTCCCTCAGAGAATACTATCCTTTATGCACTTTTTTCTGTAGGAAATAGTGAAGATTTTGTACGATACAGGGGGCGTTTAATTTTCCGTACAATTGACAGTGGAGAGACCTGGCAAGAGGTCTCCCTCCCTGATTGGGATTATGCTACGCTTTCATGGCATGCGCTTACCGGGGCGATAGATCCGGATGATCCTAATCACCTCTATGTTGGCGGATTGGATGTTTGGTCGAGTAGCAATGCCGGGAACTCCTGGAGCCACCAGTCTGATTGGTCCGATATGTATTCGGGCGGAGGTGATGATTACGTTCATGCCGACCAGCACGTACAATTGTATAAAGATGGTTCGATAACTGAAATGCTGCTTGGCAGCGATGGCGGAGTGTTTTATACCTCCAATGCCTCTTCCTCAAATCCTGTGTTTGAAGAAAAGAATAAAGACTACAGCACCCTTCAGTTTTATACCTGTGCGATATCACCCATAGCCGGCGATGACCGTTATATTGGAGGTTTACAGGATAACGGTACCCTTTTCTTTCAGGGGGATCCGCTTGATATTAATGATATGATCGATTGGGGTGACGGCGCTTATTGTTTCTGGGATGCCGATGAGCCTGAGATCTTCATTACTTCTTATTATTATAACAGGTATACTGTTTTTGAAAATGGCTATCCTGTTGAGCAGGCCGGAGACTACAGCGGCACCTTTATCTGCCCTGCAGATTATGACCATAAACTGAACAAACTATATGCTAATGCATGCAACTTCTCGGGTTATAGGGCCGATAAATTAATGAGGGTATCGAATATACCAAACGACCCCTGGCATATATTTGTACCGCTGGGTACAGGTTCTACAACTCCATTCACACATGTTAAATACTCTCAACATTCACCGAACGAAACCAGCACCCTATTTGTAGGGGGCCAGACAGGAAGGCTTTTTAAAGTTGAAAATGCTCAGGCCGTTCCGGATGTGACAGAGATAACCGGACCAGATTTCCCGATAGCCTCTATTTCTTGCGTAGCAATCGGAGGCTCAGAAGACACCCTCATGGTTACCTTTTCGAATTATGGCGTAAACTCTATCTGGCAAACATATGATGGCGGAGGAACCTGGAGCAGTAAGGAAGCCAACCTCCCCGATCTGCCGGTTCGTTGGGCCATTTTCCATCCCGGTGATGCCAAACAAGCAATGCTGGCAACAGAGCTTGGCATATGGACTTGCAATCACCTTCATCTGGCCGAGCCGATATGGTCAACAGATATTGAGGGCATGGCTAATGTCAGGATCGACATGCTGCAACTCAGAGAGTCAGACAATACCGTACTGGCGGCAACCCATGGACGCGGACTATACACCACCCAATGGATTTCTAATCCATGGGTATCCGTGGGAGAAGCGCCGGAATTACCGGTTGCAGGCATCTGGCCGAACCCTTTCAGTGAAAGGCTAAACCTTCGACTGGGCGAACAGATTAATGGCAGGATCGAGCTGAACATCATTGACATGCAGGGACGAATGATTATGCAGGAAAGCCTCGATGGGATGCAAGGAAATTATACGATAAATACAGGGCACATTCCTGCCGGAACCTATGTGGTTCGGCTCAACGATGGCCGGCGGTCTTATTCAGAAACAATTATCCATCAATAAAAAAAAGGCACCGCTCGGTGCCCTTTTTAATTTTATACCTGCAGTCAGTTATTCGACTGACTTCATGCTAACTTTTTTGGTTTCGGCATTCACTGTTTTTACCACCTTAGGTTTTGGGGTGTCAACAATTGTAAGCTCATCGATCAGGTTCTGGGCTCCCGCCATCTTGTCAATGATGAAAAGCACATACCTGATATCGACATTGATCGTACGCTGTAAATCTGGCTCAAAAGCAATATCGCCACTCATGGCCTCCCAATTACCGTCAAAGGCAATACCAATCAGCTCGCCTTTTCCGTTGATCACGGGGCTGCCAGAGTTTCCTCCGGTGATATCATTGGTTGTCAGGAAGCAGACAATCATCTTCTCTTTTCCGTCGACCATTTCACCGTAGCGCCCGAAGTCTTTGTTTTCAAAAAGCACCTTCAAATCTTCCTCAACAATGAATTCAGCATTTGAAGGATCTTCTTTTTCCATTACGCCGGCCAGGGTGGTATAATAATCATAGTAAACAGCATCGGCTGCCATATAATCTTCAACCGAACCATAGGTCATCCTCATGGTAGAGTTTGCATCAGGACAATATACCTTGTCGGGATTCATTTCGCGTAGACCGGCGATGAAGAGCCTGTCGTATTCGCCAATAGTAGCATTGGCTTCGCGATACTGACCCATAACCTGCCCCATCATGTTTGAAAATTCTGTAGACAGCTTAAGGGCTGGATCCCTGGCAAGTGTTTTGGCTTTGGGTTTTTCAAGGAAAGCATTGATCTGATCTTCACTTTCAAAGATGGAAGTGTTAAAGACATAGTCTGCCAGTGCTTCGAAATTACCGTCCATATCTTCAACCAGCTCAAGAAAATACTCAGGCTGCATGTCGGTAGGAACATTCTTATGATAAACTTCCATAAGGGCCTCAAAGGCATCCTTATCGGCAGCTGCGTAATAGTCTTTGAAATGGTCTGCCATTCCGGCTTTCATGCCATCAATGGTTTCGTCAATGATGATATCATTTGCCTTTGATTCGAGTAGCTCAAGCAACTGTCCGTATTGTGCTGCATATCCCAGGATCTCCGGGGAGTTTGCTGCCAGGGCGGTATAGGCCAGGTTAGGGAACTCTGTAGTGAGTGTAGCATAGCTTTCTTCCAGGTTGTTCAGTACCTCGCCATACTTTTCTTTCCTATCAGGATCGGCGTTGGCCCATGCCTGAAAAGCCTCTTCTATCTTTTGTTTCTTTTCATATACTTTCAGGCGTTTGAGGCCTCGTATCTGTCCAAGGAAAAGTTTCCATGCGTTGGCCAGTCCGGCATATTTGCTGGCATACTGTATCCTGACTGCCTGGTCGACATCCATATGGGTTTTCCATGAGGTGATCTGTGCTTCGAAGATCTCGACCAATACAGGCAGAAATGCATCAAGCTTATACTGGATACCATACGAGGTGAGATAACGCTCTGTGCCGCCTGGATAACCCCAGATCATGGCAAAGTCACCTTCATCATAACCATCGAGGGATACAGGAAGATGATGATCTGGTTTCAGTGGGATGTTTTCTTCGGCAAAGGAAGCAGATTCTCCCTCGGGGCCTGTATATACACGGAAAATAGAAAAGTCACCGGTATGACGAGGCCACATCCAGTTATCGGTATCACCACCATATTTACCAATCGATGATGGAGGAGCTCCTACGAGGCGAACATCTTTATATACTGTATAAACGAACAGATAATATTCGTTCCCGCCAAAGAAAGAAGATACGCGTGCAGCATATTTTCCATCTTCTTCAGCCTTTTTTGCGAGGCGGGTTCTGATCTTACGGACCTGAGATCCGCGCTCAGCTTCAGAGAGGGTATCTGAGAGGAACGGAATGATACTGTCGGTCACATCCTCCATCCTTACCAGGAAAGAAGCAGCCATACCTTCATTGGGAAGCTCTTCTTCGAGGCTCATGGCCCAGAATCCATCCTTGAGGTAATCGTGTTCTATTGTACTATGTGATTGGATCTTGGCATATCCGCAATGATGGTTGGTGAACAGGAGTCCCTGGTCAGAAACGATCTCCCCGGTACAAAAAAATCCTCCGACACCACCTCCGGAAAGGCCTACAATGGCGTCTTTAAGGCTTGAATTGTTGATGCTGTAAATCTCCTCAGCGGTGAGCTGAAGGCCCTTTTCCTGCATATCAACGTAATTCAACCTTTCCACGAACATGGGAAGCCACATGCCCTCATCGGGAGGCTCAATGGCCATAGCGGCACTACCAAACAGCAAGGCCGCAAACAATGATAATAATACTCTTTTCATGTTAAATGATGATTAAATTTATAAAAGGTTATTTCAATCCTACAATAGCGGGGCCCTGTTTAAAGACGATGTCAACAGGGATGTTTGAACTGTTTAGTCTGTCAAGGTCAGCCTGCAGTACTGGGGGAACCATAGCGGCATCATCCACCCATTTTTTGGCTGCCTTGTAATCGCCATTCCCCTGGATGAAGAGTATTTTCTGCATCAGGCTGATCATAGCATCATAAGTTTTGTCGAAATGAACAGTATAGGTTCCATTTTCGTGGCGGGTAAAGGAACCCTGCTCAGCGAAATAATTAAACCTCATCATATTGGCCTTGCCATGTGAGCTGGCAGCACCAAAACGACTCGAGCGGAAGATACCGGCAAAGAAAGTAACATAATTGTCCATCACCTCACCCTCGGTGAGTTCCCCCATTTCGTAAAGCCTGGTTACGAGGTAAAGGCCCATGATGTCGGCCTTTCCTTCTTCAATGGCGGAGTACTGTTCTTTCAATACCTCCCTTACGGTTCCGGTATTATCTATGGTGTTTTTAATTCCCATGGCATGGCCCACTTCGTGGAACATGGTATTTTCGAAGAAAGCAGTAAAGGTGACATATTTACGCTGTTCCGGGTCGATCAGTATCTCAGCGATTGGCATGAGGATCTTGTCGAATTTGGCCTGCATGGAGTTTTTAAGTTGTAGCTTCCTTGATCCGTATTTCATGTGTACCTCTTCGTCGTTGGGAAGGTTGATGGCGATGGTCTTGCTGGCGGCATTGCAATCACCGGCATAATAGATCACGTCATATGCATTCATATCGGCTTTGCTTCCGGGCACGTCTTTTTTAAACTCATCATCCACCGGCAAGCCTTTCTGCAGCTCGGGGAGCATAGCAGAAAACTTTTCGAGTTTCTTACTCCATTCAATGTCTTTTAAAAGGATAAATGACTCATAGGCAGCCTTGTACCCGTAAAGCGCATCCTCGTAATTCTCGATGGCACCAACAACAAAATCAATCTTGGTATTTTGCATTTCCATCCAGGCGAAATCACTTGGCTGGTAGTTGTCGGTGATCAGAGCATCTGCCCTGAGTTCAAGATATTTCTTCAGGCCCGGGTCTTCGGCAAGCTCGGCAGCCTGTTTCAAAAGGTCTGAGGCCTTCAGGAGGTCCTTTGCATACGCCTCATGATACCAAACAGTCATCAATGAACCATTTCCATCCCTGCGGATCAATGTATAGAGGTTAGTTTTATTAGGATCATCGAAGGCCTCGAACTCCTCATTCGTCATATCCGGGGGATAAAAGTTTGCACCTTTTGGCTTCTCCCCGACACCGTAAAACATAGGTTTGTTGTTGTTCAGCCTGTCCCACGGACCATAGTTGATCTTTACAAATCGTTTTACATTTTCATCCGTAAACTTTTTGATGAATTTGGTTTTCGGGGAAATGGCTTGTTTCCAAAAAAGGCCGTCCATAATGCGGGCTACCTCGAAAAAGATCCCGACAATCTGCTTTTCATTTTCTGACAGATGAGAAAGGTCGGCAGTAAGCTCAAACTGGGCGTAAATGTTGATACGCTCGTTTATGTAGTCTTTTGAGTCCTGATCGATGGTAATGACTTCAGGAATGATAGTTTGTTTGTCAACGAATTTTTTGTCTGCCTTTTTCTGCTGGCAGGATACGGCAACTATGGCAAGTACAATAATTGCAGCGAATAAGGAAATTTTGGTTTTCATACTCAGGTTTTAGTAAGGATTCTTAATGCTGCGAAAATAAGAATATTTATTCACAAGCAATTCGTGGAATCTGACAATAATGGGATAGGACTAGTCGGTCATCTGGTTTAATTCAGGGGAACCTTAATCTTTTCGTCTTCTGTGATCCCTGAAACAAGCTCTATATTAATACCATCAGAAAGACCTAGCTCTACAATCCGCTTTTCAAACACCTGGGGCGTGGTTTCCACTTCCACAAATGCAGTGTCGCCATCGAACTGTATTACACTTTCGGGCACTGCCAGCACGCTGTCGACCCTGGCCAGAACAATATCCGCGTTTGCGCTATACCCCGCCCTTATAAACTGGTCGTTTTGCAGGCTTACATCGGCCTTGATCTCAAATTGGATGGCACCGTTTTCCTCAACACCCTTAGGGGAGATATGCTCAAGTATGGCATCGAAGCGAATATCTTCGATGGCGCCGATCTGCAGTATCAGTGGCATTCCCTCATTAATTTTTCCAACCTCGGTTTCATCGATCTTCCCCTCGAAGACCATTTCATTCATGTCGGCAATGGTGGCTATTGTAGTACCGGCATTAAAGGTGTTGCTTTCTATAACCGAATTTCCCTGTTCGACAGGTACCACGAGCACCATACCAGTAATTGTTGATCGTACCAGGGTGTTCGTTGATTTCCCGGTAGCCTTAGTCTGGCCCTCCTTGATCAGCTCAAGGTTACTTTGGGCGGAGCCAAGTTCCTCCAGGGCATTTTCATACGCGAGTTCGTATTGCTCAAACTCTGCTGCGGGGATCACACCATCCTCATACAGTTCCTTCTGGCGGTCATATTTCCGCCTGGCATTTTCAAGCGAGATCTTAGCACGGTTTTGCCTGGACTCAGCATTGTTCAGGTTAACCATATTGGGGATGATCTTGATCTTTGCAATTACATCGCCCTCCTTTACCATCTGGCCGGGCTCCACGCTGATCTCTTCAATGATACCGGAAACCTTGGGCGTGATATCGATCTCTTTCCTTGGATTTACCGAGCCGGTAGCTACTGTTTTCTTGATGATGTTGGGAGCCACGAAGGCATTCGTCGTTTCATAAATCACCGGAACATCTTGTGATTTTCCGTATAAATAGTAAATCGTAAAGCCGAAAATACCAACAATGACTACAATGATTAGGATTCTGAAAAAGGCTTTCATTTTAATTATGTCTTAAGTTTTACATTTATTCATTTCTAAGCGCATCGATAGGCTTCATGCTAACGGCTTTATATGCCGGTATCACCCCTGCCAGTATACCGGCAACAACAAGCACTTCAAGGGCCTGTATTGCTGCCGAGAAGTTAACCTCTGGATTTGTAAACATACTGTCCTCCGCTCCGGATGTCAGCAGCATATAGTTTACTCCCTCAACGACCCCAACACCCAGCACCAGTCCAATATAGCCGGCAATTGTTGTCAGTATCAGTGATTCCATGATCACCTGTGAGATCACTGTCCATGGAGTGGCCCCAATGGCCCGCTGTATACCAATTTCCCTGGTTCGTTCTTTTACAATAATCAACATGATATTGCTTACCCCGATCACCCCGGCAAGCAGCGTACCAATACCCACAATCCATATCAGGCCTCGAATTCCCGCAAACAGGTTTGTCATTTTTTGAAATTCGTTTTCAAGGTTGAAAGAGCCCACAGCCCTCTCATCGTCGGGGTGTATGGTGTGCCGCTGGCGAAGCAGTGCTTTTGCTTTTTCCTCAACTACTGATACTGGTACATCTTCCTGTGATGTAATGGAGTAATATCCGACAACATCTCCGTAGTTATAAGTTCTTTGCAGGGTGGTAAAGGGAAGGTATATGACCTGGTTTTCTCGCTCACCACGATGTGGCTTTGTCGATTTGAATATGCCAACTACTTTAAAATACACCCCCTGTATGCGCAGGTATTGTCCGATGGGGTTTTCGTCCGCTGCAAACATTTCATTTTTGACACGGTCGCCGATGACGCAAACCTTGCGGTAATTTGTGATATCGAGCACATTGATAAACCGTCCTTCACTCATCCCAATAGGGTCGATCAGGTTATATGCGGGATAATCACCCTGAATGGTGAAGGCGCCCGTTCTTTCACCGCGGACCACATTATTATTACCACCACCACCCCAGCCCTGTATTCTTGGGCCAATATGTTTGATCTCTGAAATGTTTTCAAGAAGCGCCTCGGTATCGCCATTGCGAAAATTATAATGCCTGCCCCTGTCGAAGCCTTTATATGGCATGGTGGTGCGCTGGGTCCATATAAACACACTGTTGGTGGCCATATCGCCCATATCCCGGCCAACAGCATTTTCCAGGCCGGAACCGGAACCCATCATGATCACCAGCATGAATATGCCCCAGAAAACCCCAAAAGCAGTGAAAAAGGTTCTTACCTTATTCTTCTTCAGGGTGCTGAAGATCTCTTGCCAGCGGTCTGCATCAAATACTCTCAATTTCAGTCATTTATTGGTTTTCAAAATAGCCACAAAGGCTTTATTAATCATCTCTGAGCGCCACTACTGGTTTTACCGATGCTGCTTTGCGTGCCGGCACAAATCCTGCCAGAGCTCCGCAGAAGATCAGGATCAGGGTGGCAGCAATAGCCACCTGCATATTAACTTCCGGGTTGGCGAAATAATCAGTTTCCGGCAACAGCCCGGAGAGCAGCTCCAGCAATCCTACACCCAGAACAAGCCCTACATATCCGGCGAAAGACGTAATTAAAATCGACTCTTGCAGGATCAGGCTTATGATCGACCAGGGTGTCGCCCCCATGGACTTCCTGATGCCGATTTCTTTCGTTCTTTCTTTTACAATGATCATCATAATGTTACTTACGCCTACGATCCCCGCAATAATGGTCATTATGCCAATTATCCAGATAAAGAAGCGGATGCTTGAAAAAAGTCTCATCAGGTTCTGATAATTTTCAATACTGTTATATACAAAGAGGGCCCTGGGGTCGGCCGGGTCAAATACCATTGTTTCAGAAAGGTCTTGCTTAATGGCTTCAATCATTTCCAGGCTTTCTTCAACGCTGGCGTCTCCAAGGTTAAGCAGAATACTGCCCACCCTGTTTTGCATATTAAATACCCTTTGAGCCGTTGATAGTGGAATATACACCCTGCTGAGGTCGCGATCTCCCCCCGGGTCGTCAAATGTACCGACTACCTTGAATGGAACCCCGCTTACCTTGATATATTTTCCCACCGGATCTTCGTCCTTAAAAAGGGCCTCATCAACAAGCTTTCCAAGAACCACCACCTTGCGGTAATCATCTTCATCGATCTCATTCAGGTATCTTCCCTGCATAATGATCAGTGATTCGACATATTTATAATCAGGGCTCACGGCATAAATGTCGAAGTTCCCAAATTCGTTTCTGTAGGATAGCGTATTGTTGGCCCATACTGCCGTTCTTCCAGAGCTTTTATCTACACCCTCCAGCTTAGACAGCTGTCCTTTCTCTTCATTGGTAAAACGAAGCCTTCTGCCGGGCTTCATTCCCTTATATGGCATGCTTGTGATACCGGCATTAATCGATAAATAGTTTACTGCATCGCCCTCAAACTCTCTTTTTACGCCGTTTTCGAGTCCATAGCCCGAGCCCAGCAAAATAATAAGCATGAAGATACCCCATGCAACGCTAAAGCCCGTTAACAAGGTTCTTAGTTTGTTTTTACGGATGGTGCTGAAAATCTCCTGCCATTTATCAAGATCAAACATTCCGAATCACTTATGCAGTTTGTAATATTTTTGGCTTTTCCGACGGAGGATTTTTGAATCCGTTTTTAATGTTCTTTTCAATATGTCCGTCTTTTAGTCGGATGATCCTATCGGTTTTACGGGAAATATCGTTTTCGTGGGTTACAATAATCACAGTAATGCCAGCCTCATTGATCTCTTTAAATAGCTCCATTACCTCCATGGAAGTGGCAGAGTCGAGGGCCCCTGTGGGCTCATCGGCAAGGATCACCTTGGGCTTAGAGATCATTGCCCTGGCAATAGCAATACGTTGTTTTTGTCCTCCCGAAAGCTCACTCGGTAGGTGTTCGGCCCATTCTTCAAGCCCCATTTTTTCGAGGAATTCCATAGCCATCCTGTTCCGCTTTCTCCTTCCTACGCCCTGGTAATACAGAGGCAGGGCAACGTTTTCTTTGGCATTTTTAAAGGAAACAAGGTTGAATGACTGAAAAACGAAGCCAATGGTTTTATTGCGTAGACGGGCGGCCCGTTTTTCATTGAGATCACGCATCTTGGAAAGGCTGTAATTTCTGATCAGGTCGTCATCGAGAAATAACTCTCCTTCGTCATAAGTGTCGAGCAGGCCAATGATGTTCAGCAGGGTTGACTTACCCGAACCGGACGATCCCATGATAGACACAAGCTCTCCTTTCTCTATAGTAAGGTCGATGCCATTGAGGACGTGAAGCTTATTTTGTCCAACCTCATAGGATTTATGCAAGTTTTTGAGGGTTATCATAATTAATTGGTCTTTAAGCATAGAGTATTCACTAAAAGTGTGCCACTGTTATAAGGAGCAGAAAAACAAATAGTTAGTTTGCTGTTAAATTCTATACTAAGGGTGAAATGTGTCCGTTTTGGACAAGTGCTGTACGCATACGAACAGCCTTATGTGTGTATTGTATGGAACGGCCATTTTGGTAATAGTATCGCCATGTTTTGCAGGGCACTCCATAGCAATAATGTCCTTTTGCATTCACTATGGTATTGTCGGCATCCCAGTATTCACTGTAAGCTAAATGTCTGGGGCATGTTTCACACTCGCGATCCTTCTTTTTAAAGATCTGTGCATTTGTATGACAATTACAGAAGGAAATAAGAAAAACGATAAGGAAAAGCTGTTTCATGGGAAGCTATAAAAGGGGCCGGACATATCAGGAATGCCGGCCCGCGTTTTTATAATGCTGTTAATCCTTTTTTTCTTCTTTTTTGTCCCCGTTTAAGGAGAACTTAATAGGTAAATTATACTGAACCCTGACAGCTTTTCCGTTTTGTTTTCCTGGCGTCCATTTAGGCATCTCCTTTATTACGCGTATAGCCTCATTATCAAGGTCTTCACGAACTCCGCGAAGCAGGGTAACATTAGATACTCTGCCGTCTATTTCAACAACATATGAGACGTAAACAGTTCCACTGGTACCATCCTTTTTCGCCCCTGCAGGGTAGGTGATATTTTCTCCAAGATATTTATACAGAGCTTCCTTGCCCCCGGGAAATATAGGCATATCTTCTACCACCGTAAAGATTGGCGGATCGTCTTGTTGCTCAGGATCCTCAACTATGTTTATTACTGTTACCTGCTTCGGTTGTGGCGGTGGCGGATCTACATTCTGGTTAACAACCTCCACCTTTTTTGGTTGAGCTGGTACCTTTTCTTTCTCTTGTGCCAGCATATCCGGGCTAAAGGATATTACAAACATCATTGATAATGCCAGCGGCAGGGCAAACAATAGTTTTGCCCGCGCTAAACGGGTTGTTCTCTTTTTGGTCATCATTTTGAACCTCCTTTTTAATAGTGATTTACTGAAATTATTAGTCAGATCGTTGATCTGTATCCCTGTACCCTGCTCAAAAAGCAGCGCACTGTAGACTTTTGCGTCTACCCCGCTATGTAATACCCCCTCATCAGCCAGATACTCATGCAAAGTTTTGATCGCATGACGGTATAGCCAGACAAAAGGATTGAACCACTGTATAATTGTTACGAATTCAAGTAACATCAAGTCAAGGCTATGCCATTGTCTGATGTGGACCCTTTCATGGGCGATAATTTTTTGTGTTTCGGGGGAATTAATATCCCGGCGGTTTATAAAAACCAGGTTGAAAAATGAGAAAGGCGCGAAGTTCTTATCGGTAAATACGATTCGCATGCCTTCCTGCCTGCTAATACGGAATCGTCGTATCAGTACGGCGAGCTGAATGAGCTGATAAAGAAACCTGCTCCCAAAAATGACTATACCTGTGAGATAGATAGCCAGTCCGATTTCATATATGCTTGAGTTTGCCTCAATAGAGGTTTGTATTCCCTCAGGTGTAATCACTACAGGGTCCAGGATCACCATTAGAACCTGCTCCCTGGCGGGAAGCAAGGTGCTGAAATCAACGAAAGGAATAATGGACGATATCAGCAGAGAGGCAAGCAAATAATAACGATTTGTTTTAAAGAATGTGTCCCTTCTCAGAAAGACAGCATAAACTACAAATAGGAGTGCAATGCTAAGGGATGATTGTATTAATATGGAAATTAAATTATTCATCGTCTTCTATTTTCTTGCGTATGATTTCTTCTGCCATAGCCTGCTTTAGCTCTTCCAGCTCCCGAATATTTAAATTATCATCGGTAGTAAAGAAGGAGACCATTTCACGATAAGAGTTCCCAAAATAGTTCTTCATGAAGTGTCCGAAATAGGTTTTGGTGTAATCCTTTTTGCTAACAAGGGGGAAATATTCATGGGCTTTGCCATAGGGCGTATAATCAACAAATCCTTTTTTCTCGAGAATACGAACAATGGTTGATACCGTATTGTATGCAGGCTTTGGATCGGGTAATTCATCAAGAATGTCATTAATAAATCCCTTTCTTAATTTCCACAATATCTGCATTAATTCCTCTTCGGCTTTTGTCAGTTCTTTCATCCTTACTTGTCGGTTGATTTGTAAACTAATATCTTAGTTAGATAGGTTAAAAAAAATGTTCTCCTATTGTAAATCATTCCATATATCATGCCAAACGTACAACTAAAAAACTAGTAATACAACTAAAAAGATAGTTTAGATGAAATAAGGCACCTTTTTTAAAATTGAAATAATTTAGTTTTTGCTTGCTTAACTATGACCTTAGTTGATTTTAGGCAGTGCTGGCGATGTGTTATTTTTAATGGATTGAAAAATGAAAACTGCATCGATTGATTAATTTTATAAATTTACATCTGGTCAAATAGAAATAGGTGGAATAAAATCGCGTTTATATTTTTGATAGAAATTTCAATCGCTCCCATGAATATATATACCCGTAAAAAAAGGTGGAACTGGATTCTTTTCTCTGCAGCAGTATTTATCGTTGTAGGATCACTGTGGTATTCCAATGTATTGGTCAATAAAATTGCACGTTCCGAGCGGAATAATGTCAGGATATGGGCCAATGCTATTCAGCGAAAGGCTAACCTGGTAGCATATACGGATAATTTCTTTGGTGAAATAAGGGAACTTGAGCGTAACCGGGCTGAAATACTTGCATTGGCCTGGAAGAATATGAACAGTGAGGTTAATTCGGAAGTACTCGACATATATTATAAGATCATAACCGGCAATAAAAGTATTCCGGTGATCATGACCAAGGATAATGACAGCATTATACATGCACGCCATGTGGACGACAGGGTTAACCAGGTAGACATTTTGGGAGGTAGTCTGAAGGAGGAATTCTCTGTTTATGATCCCATCAGGATAGAATATCTACCGGGTGAGTTTCAAACCCTATATTACAAGGAATCAAATATATATACTGATCTCAGGCAAATGCTGAATGATCTTAATGATTCCTTTTTATCTGAGGTTGTGCAAAATGCCGTGGCTGTTCCGGTGATCATTACAGACAGCACAAAGCAGCGAATTATCGTTAGCGGAAATATTGAGGGTGGCAGCCCCGAAGACTCTACATTGCTGGCCAGGACCCTTGAACAGATGGCATCGGAGAACGCCCCCATAGAAATTACGCTTACCGGGAACGAGAAGAGGTATATTTTTTATAAAAGCTCATCTTTACAGATCCAGCTGCGCATCTATCCCTATGTTCAATTCGGGGTTATCGGGGTATTTCTTTTGATTGCCTATTTGCTGTTCAGCTCGTCCCGACGTTCTGAGCAGGACCGCGTATGGGTAGGTATGTCGAAGGAAACAGCGCACCAGCTTGGTACACCGCTCTCATCTATGATAGCCTGGCTTGAGCTTCTGAAACTCAAGGGGATGGAGGATGATGCCCTTGATGAGATCAAGAAGGATATCGATCGCCTGGAAAATATTACAGACCGCTTTTCAAAGATAGGTTCCCCGCCAAGTCTTGACCCGATTAACATTGTGGATGTGGTTTATAATTCTACGGAATACATTAAGAACAGGACTTCTAAGAAGATTGAATATGATATTAGTGTTCCCGGCGACAAACCCATCATTGTTCCTGTAAACGCACACTTGTTCAGCTGGGTGATAGAAAACCTGATCAAGAATGCCATTGATGCCATGGCAGGCCAGGGGAAGGTAAGCATTTCACTCTATGAAGAAAAGGCAAATGTGATCATTGATGTCAGCGATACCGGAAAGGGCATTCCCAAGACTCACTTCAAAGCCATTTTTAATCCTGGATATACAAGTAAAAAACGCGGCTGGGGCCTCGGACTATCCCTGTCGAGGCGCATTATCAGGGAATATCATAAGGGAAGGATTTATGTTAAACACTCATATCCCCACCGGGATACGACCTTTAGGATCGTTCTCAGGAAAAAAGCCTAGAAAGGAAAGTCTTCATCTGTATCGGGTTGCTCTAATGCTTCAATAATTGGTTTGTCTGCAGTAAGATGGGTTGGATTACCTTCTACGTAGATGGATTTGGGATCGGTAGGACAGGCGTATTCACAGGCACCACATCCAACACAAATATCAGGATTGACCACCGGCAGGAAGAGTTTTCCCTTGTAGGGGCGCATGTTAACGGCTTTGGTCGGGCAATGCTCTGAGCATGCACCGCAATCAGTACCCTCTGTATGAACAATACAGTTTCTCTTGACAAATACGACCTTTCCGAGCTGCAGCACATGCTTTTCATCTATATTCAGCGGACGCAAGGCTCCTGTAGGACAAACTTCTGTGCATATAACACAGTCAAAATTGCAATAATTGGCGTGATAATCAAGACGCGGTTGCATAAATCCTGCCAGGCCATATTCAAGCAGGGAGGGCTTGATCACGTGTGTAGGGCAGGCGCTTACACACAGGTGGCATGCCGTACATGAGCTTTGAAAATGTTCGTGGCCGGAAGAACCAGGTGGGGAAACAGGAAATTCCCTGATAATCTTTTTAGGGCCCCTGCCTCTTCCCTGTCCGTGCCAACCCTGGGCGGATAGTGTCAGCGGAGAAAGGGCTGCTATCGTGAGCACACCCCCTGCAATAAGATTACGCCTGAAAGGGTCAAATTCTTCAACGATCCCTTCCGTATTTTTCCTTTTGTGGCTGTATAATACACCACTTGAAGGGCAGGAAGTAAGGCAGTTAAAGCAGCCTACACAACGTGAGAAATCAACCTCCTTCTCTTCAACATCAATACAACCCGCCTTGCACACAGCGGAGCAGCTACCACAGGATGTGCACAAAGCCTTATCGAGGCTGATACGAAAAATGGAAAACCGAGAAACCAGTCCCAAAAGAGTGCCCACGGGGCATAAAGTATTGCAAAACAATCGTCCGTACCGGATGGCAAGCCAGCCCACCAGGATAAAAACCGACAAAGAGAATGCAACCGACAACCAATGCGTAACACCCGGCTCAACCCTGTAGAGTGTATAAATGTCCATGGATTCAAGTCCATTGGTACCGAGATTGTTTAGTAAAAGGTAAACCGGCCTGAATAAATTGGCAGCAATTCGTCCGTAATTGCTATACGGATCAAGCAGGAGGAGCGGGCTAATCAGTCCAAATGCCAGGAAGCCGGCAGTAAGTGCTAACATGCCATATTTTATCCATGGAAAATCTCGTTGCTTCTTAAATCGTTTTGTGCGGCCCAGCTTCCTTTTAAGCCAGATAACAATGTCCTGAAAAGTGCCCAGGGGGCATATGCTTGAGCAATATACCCGGCCGAATAGAAAAGTAAACAACAGTATAAAGATAAATCCGGCAGTGGCCAGTGCGGCGATCTTCAGGAAATAGACCAACGAGGGCACAAATTGTAGATAAAGAATGCCCTGTATAAGCTTAGCGGAAAAGGTATTGGTAAAGTCGATAAAGAGGAAGGTCATCAGCAGAAAAAAGACCAGTGATATGACCACCCTGGCATGTTTCAAGACGCTGAACCCCATATTATCCCATTTTAATCCTGTTGATATTCAGGGAAGAAAGGTCCATACTACCAATCCCCATTTCATCTGCAATGGCGATATAGGGAATATCTTCCGGCTCAAGGCCAAAGATCTTGGTTGCAGCAGCATCTGCAGCTACAATATCAGCAGATATGATCAGAGAATCCAGCGTAATAACATCTTCAACTGAAACACCACGCGGACCATTACGCTTCATCACCCTGTAAGCATCAATGATGTTCAGATCGGGCTTTCTGAAGGTTGTATAATCGGCGATACACTGGTGAAGATCATTCTGATGCCACCAGCGCCTGTCCCACACCACGCCCATAAGGTTTTTCATGGCAATTGTGAGCTTAGCTGAGCTGTGGTTTTTCAACACAGGCACATTGATAAAAACATCTGAATCCAGGATAAGTGAGTGCACTTTCGTTTCAGTAAGGCTTTTACCCTCAGGCACATCTACATCCCGATAATAACTTTCGCTGTTTCCGGGTACAATGCTTCCCCCTGCCTTTGTTACCTCCTCCTCAATGCCACTATTGGCATAGCATTTTTTCCATTCATCACAGGTGTTGTCGAATACGCTTACCGATTTAGCACCGGCTTCATAACAACGCTTAACAATTCTTCCGATGAGTTCCGGGTTGGTGTTTGCTGCCCTTTCCGGTACTGCATCCCAGCCGATATTTGGTTTAATCACGACGCTTTGCCCCGGTTTCACAAATTTTGACATCCCGCCAAGGGAATTAATACCTTCGTCGAACATGGCGGGCGGATCGGTCCCCTTTACTGCAACAAGATCATAATCACCATCCTGGGGGGCGGACGGATTGCCCATCAATCGTGAAAAACCTCCCAATGTAAGGCTGGAGCCCGCCAGTACCCCGGCACCGAGCCCCTTGAAAATGAAATCTCTTCTTTTCATAAAGTAGGTTTTGGAAAACAGGATAAAAGTACGGTAAAATCGCATTTCAGGCAAGTCCCGGCTTACAGTCTGCAGAATTCGGTATTTTTGACGCAATATATTCTTATGGCCGGTATTTATATTCATATCCCTTTTTGTAAGAAGAAATGCCACTATTGTAATTTCTTTTCGATGGCCTCTTCCAGGCATATGCCCTCTTTTGTGGAAACCATCAGGAAGGAGGTGCTGATTCAGAAAAACTATCTGAAAGACGAACAGATAAATACGATTTATCTGGGAGGAGGAACGCCGTCCCTGCTGAATGGCAGCATGCTGAATGCAATGTTTGAGGACCTATATCTGCATTTTGATGTATCGCCTGCGGCGGAGATCACTATTGAGGCCAACCCTGATGATGTTAAACGGGAATGGATACGGGAGATCGGTGATACCAGTATTAACAGGGTCAGCCTGGGTGTGCAATCATTTTTCGATGACGACCTGGCCTATCTAAATCGTGTTCATAGCGCCGAAGATGCTGATAGAGCGATCAAGAATCTGCAAGACAGCGGGTTAGAAAATATTACCATAGATCTTATTTATGGCATTCCCGGCCTGGATAGTGTGAAGTGGGAGCAAAACCTGAAACGCTTTTTTGATTATAAGCTTCCCCATCTTTCTGCATATGCCCTTACTGTAGAAGAAAAAACGGCCCTGCATACCCTGATTAAAAAAGGAAAAACCCAATCACCTGAGGACGCATCCATTGTTGAACAGTTCAAAATGCTTCTTGAACTGACGGAAGAAAACCAGTTTATTCACTATGAGATTTCTAATTTTGCCAGAGAAGGCCATTATTCACAGCACAACAGCCTCTATTGGACAGGAGGGCATTATCTTGGGCTGGGCCCGTCGGCGCACTCCTATAATGGTTATTCGCGAAGATGGAATATGCCATCGATGAAAGCATGGCTTGACCTGGCAGAATATTATGATGAATCTTTTGAGGAGGAGGTGTTAACTGTGGATCAGCGTTATAATGAGTATGTTATGACCTCCTTACGAACGATATGGGGTTGTGATATTGCTGTTGTCAGACAGGAATTTGGCGAAAAGCATGCCACACACCTCCTGGAGGGATCAGATCATTATATTGCCGACAATTCCCTTATTTTCAAGGGCAGCCGCTTGTTTCTAACAAATAAGGGCAAGCTTTTTGCTGACGGAATCGCTTCAGATCTTTTTGTATGATCAGCTTTTCTTTACAGCACAGGTATTGCATCCAATAAGCGTATATAATCCGCAGAAACCAAAAATGCTGGTTAAAAGGAATATACCTGCAATAACCCCAAGCACAATTGCGGCGACCCCACTAAGCGTTCCCATATAGATCAATATACCAACGACAATAGCCAGAATTATTCTGAGCAATCTGTCGAAAATTCCCATATTCTTTTTCATAACGATTAAGTTTTAAACCTAACAACCCAAATAAGCAAAGGGTTCATTACCGCAGCATGAAATGGTTTAATTCAAACAGAATTGCAGGTATATCGGATGATGGTCGGTGTACTTAAATCCCAGGTACATAGTTTTAATTTCAAGTACCTGTATGTTGGGGGAGCAAACGAAAAAATCGACTATGGTTGTAGGGGTTTGTCCCCCTGTGTATGATGTAGATACATCGCGATTGGTCGGAAATTCAGGGTCAAAAATCACCTGCCATTCGGAATTCGGGCCTGAAACCACTTGTTGGCCAGAAAGTTCAAAGGGACTGTCCCCACTAATAAATACCTCATTGGAATAGGTGACGGGATTCAGGTTCCAATCCCCACCGGCTATAACATAATGCCCCTCCCGGTAAGCGGAATCCATTAGTTTGTAAAGCAGTTCTAGCTGGCTGTTTCGAAGTGAACCATCATCAAATGCTGAGTTATGAGTGTTGATGATGTACAGTTTTCCCCCCAGGGAAATATCAAATACATTGATCGAATAGCACCTGTCGGGCATAAAAAGCCCCAATGGCCATGATCGATTTCCATCAAAAGCACCCCAGGTAGAACCGGAAGGCTTTTTGCTGGTGAAGAAAGAAATGCCCGATACTACCCTCCCCATCGGATCAAAAACAGGCATAGGAACGAAGGAAACGTCGTAGTTTTTGGTAAACAAGCCGGAATGCGACTTCAAGCCTGTAGCAATTTTTTTATGCTGATTATTGTCATACGACCTGGAGGATGCCGTATCAACCTCCTGGAGCAATAAGAACTCCACGGAATTAAAAGTTTGTATATATTCCTGAATACCATCCCAGTACGCATTATATTCTGTTTTCCCCGGACGCGACATCTTTCCTCCGTCGTAAAAGAAATCTGCGTCTTTACCCAATCCGGCATACCCAATATTCCAGGTGATCAGTGACAATGTATCTTGTTTTGTGACCTGGTCATATTTCTGAAAGTCACCCAATTCATAGACCCCACCTTCAGGCTTATAGTCGTTAATGGTGTTAATAGTCAGAATGCCAAGCAGGTAGATGACAATACCGACAACAATAATTATTACCAGCTTAAGGAGGTTAAGTATATGCTTTTTCATATCAGGATTTTACTGTTATAAATATACCTAATTATTTCTTAAATTTATGGCGTTTAACCAACCTTCCTTTTTGCATGGCCATACTTGGTACGATTATTAAGCGAGCTTACGAACTGAGAAGTATTCCCATTGAGATAAGGAAGAAGAAAGACTATAACAAGGCCCAGGTAAAAGTCTTGCGTAAGCTTCTCACCAAGGCACAGAATACTGCATTTGGTGAGCATTATGAGTTTCATCGCATCCTTGGCAAGGAAGATTTTGTGAAGGCATTCCAGGAATCAGTACCTACCTTCAATTATAACTCCATGTTCCGTAAGTGGTGGTACAGAACCATTAACGGAGAAGGATTCGTTAGCTGGCCGGGCCGGGTTAAATACTTTGCCCTGACCTCCGGAACCTCGGAATCATCCAGCAAGCAAATACCAGTGACCGGGGATATGATACGTGCCATTAGGCGTGTCAGCATTCGCCAGCTCGTGTCAACAGCCCGATATAAATTCCCTATCGAGTTCTACGAAAAGGGAATCCTTATGATCGGGGGAAGCACACATCTCAATTACAACGGAACTTATTATGAGGGAGACCTGTCGGGTATTTCCGCCGGGAATATTCCATTCTGGTTTCAACATTTTTATAAGCCCGGAAAAAGAATTTCCCGGGAACGGGACTGGGAAACAAAGCTTGAGGAGATCATTCGTTCAGCGCCCAACTGGAATATTGGTATCATAGTAGGCGTGCCTGCATGGATACAGATCATTTTAGAACGGATCATTGAACATCACGGGCTGAAGAATATTCATGACATATGGCCCGATCTGGCCGTATATGTTCATAGCGGGGTTTCCTTTGATCCTTATGTAAAAAGCTTCGAGAAACTCTTTGGTAAACCCGTGATATATAACGAATCATATCTTGCATCAGAAGGATATATTGCCTACCAAAACAGGCTGGATAAGAAGATCATGCAGCTGGTCGTTGATAATGGGCTTTTTTATGAATTTGTTCCCTTTAACGACGATAATTTCGATGGTGAAGGGAATATGGTGGATAATCCAGAGGCAAAAACCCTTGATCAGGTTAAAGAGGGTGAGGAGTACGCGCTCCTATTGTCGAATTGCGCAGGTGCCTGGCGGTACATGATCGGGGATACGATCAAATTTGTTTCCAAAGAGAGCTGTGAGATTGTGATCACAGGGCGGACAAAACATTTTCTGAGTCTTTGCGGAGAACACCTTTCACAGGAAAACATGAATATGGCTGTAAAGATGCTTCAGGATGAATTTAACCTGGAGATCAGGGAGTTTACCGTGGCCGGCTTCAGGCATGATAATATGTTTGCCCACAAGTGGTATCTGGGGACGGAAGACAAAATAGATATCGGGCTTGCAGTTGAAAAGATCGACGGATACCTGAAGGTGCTGAATGATGATTACAGAGTGGAGCGTATCGCCGCCGTAACGGATATTTTTCTGGAAGTGTTGCCACCAAAGGCCTTTTCAAACTGGATGAAAATTCACGGAAAAGAGGGTGGTGCGAACAAATTCCCAAGGGTTCTGAAAGGTGAAAATTATGAACAGTGGGAAGCATATCTGAAAGATTTTAAAAGCAAATTATAGATGATTACCCCGATTTGGGAAGGACTGATCCTTGGATTGACCCTGGCCTTTTTATTTGGCTTTGGCCCGGCGCTCTTTGCCCTGATACAAACCAGCATACACAGAGGCTTGTGGTCGGGTTTTCAGATGGCTTTCGGTATCTTTCTGAGTGACGCTGCCCTGGTTACGCTTTGTTTGCTCGGTGCCCTGCAAATTATCAATAAAACCCCTGAAAATCAGCTGGTATTCGGAATTATTACCGGTGTTATTCTGATTATTTTCGGGGTAGTCACCTTCACACGGAAGGTAAAAATGGCCACTGAAGAGGAGAGTGAAGATAGTAAGCCACCAAACCCGGTAACTTTCATCCTGAAAGGCTTTTTCCTCAACTTTACCAATCCCTTCGTATGGCTCTTCTGGATTCTCTGGGTAACCACTATTACTACGAATTACGAGGGGGAGACCCATTCAGTGATTGCATTGTTTTCAACCACCTTGCTGGTTATTCTTGCTACAGATATGCTTAAATGTTTTGGAGCATATAAGATCAAGAAGTATGTTACCTCCCACCTTATTCAGTGGATAAACTGGGTGGCAGGTGTTGGCCTGGCTGTATTTGGTATCTTTCTGCTGATCAGGGCCTTTATTGAGTTTTATTAAACCCAAAAATTTGAACCATGAACACAAATATTAAGAGAAACTGGTGGGTTTTGTTAATGAATGGCCTGCTGGCCATTTTATTCGGAGGCCTGGCCCTTTTTGCTACCGAGACACTGATGCTGAGCATTTCAATGTATTTCGGACTGCTGATCCTGATTGGCGGGATATTGCTGCTGATAGGGGCGTATGATAAACATCGCAAGGATAAGAACTATACGCTTATGCTTACCGAGGGGATTGTGTCTGCAATACTTGGTATTTTAATAATGGTTTTTCCCGGGCAGACACTTAAGCTGTTCTTCATTTTTATAGGCATATGGTCCCTGCTTCTCGGGCTTTTCAAGATTTATGTGGGCATTGTTCTTCGTAAGATGACGCAGTACCGTTATATGTTCATTTTAGGGGGTATCCTCTTGTTTGCAATAGGGCTGGTATTGCTGCTGGACCCGGCATATGTGGCCGGGATGATACTTAAGATCGTCGGTGCCATTTTTGTGGTCCTGGGTATAATGATGGTATACACTTCATTTGCTGTAAAAAACACAGACAAGGAACTTTCGGAATAAACAAAAGATATAAATAATAACAGAATAAGATGGAAAAACAATCTTTTAAGAACTGGTGGACATATACGGTAAAAGGCGTATTCGCCCTTGCTTTTGGCCTGATCGCGCTTTTTATTCCTAATGCATCTGCCGACTGGCTGGTGCAGCTGTTTGGAGGGTTTATCATTCTCAGCGGATTGTTCCTGCTATGGGGGGCTGTTGGCAACATGCGGCATCACAGCAAGTGGGGCTTATGGTTTTTTGAAGGAATTCTTGATATTGTGCTTGGGGTGCTGATCATTGTATATCACCATATCAGGGCCGACCTGGATTTATTTATCATCTTTGTTGCCATCTGGGCTATTAGTGTGGGTTTTACCCAGCTGTTCGCTGCAATGAGCGCCAACAAGGGCGTGCGTACCAGGTGGCTTTTATGGATGAACGCCATTTATGTAATAGCAGCATCTATAGTGCTGTTCATCAACCCATACGAAACAGCCTCGCAGGCTCTTAATCAGATAGGAATCCTGGCACTGGTATTCGGAATATTCATTACGGTATATTCTTTCGGATTGAAAGAAAGCTAGTCAGGAATTTCTGAGGGAAGCGGCGCTATTCTTCGAATTTCATGTCTTTGATGTTTAGCTGTATAGACTTCACCCCGTTCCATTCATTTTCTTCGATATGGTAGCAGGCACTGAATTGCTTGCCCTCTCTAATGTTTTCATAATGATGCCCTTGTTGAAAGGCGATGGCTGAAAATGGGAAACCGGAAATATCAGGATGTACTACTTCCAGCTTAAGATGGTTTTTTCCTACCACCCTGGCCTTGCCGGTATCGACGAGGCCGTTGGTTGTAAAGAGAGGAGAAAGGTTGCCGGGGCCAAAGGGGGCAAACTGCCTGAGGATCCGGAAGAAGCGTGAGTTGATATCACGCAGTATGATCTCAGAATCTATTTCAACCTCAGGTACAAGCAATTCTTTGGTAATGTGTGCATCCACATAATCCTTGAAACAATTCCTAAAATTCTCTAAATTTTCCTCCTTAAGGGACAGCCCGGCAGCATATTTATGCCCGCCGAAATGCTCAAGAAAATGGCTGCAGGCATCTACAGCGTCATAAATGTCGAAGTCTTTGACTGAACGGGCCGATCCGGTGATCAGTCCGTTGGAATAGGTGAGAACGATGGTAGGCCTGTAATAGGTCTCTGTAAGCCTTGAGGCTACGATCCCAATCACACCTTTGTGCCATTCAGGGTTATACACCACGGTGAAGTTGGCCTCACGGAGTTCTTGACTTTCCCTTATGATCCGGAGCGCATCGGTAGTAGCATGCAGGTCGAGGCTCTTGCGCTCATCATTGAGGAGGTTGATCTTTCGGGCGATCTCCATGGCTTCCTTTTGGTCTTCTTCCACTAGCAACCTGACAGAATTCTTCGCGCTTTCGATGCGCCCTGCCGCATTGATACGGGGACCGACCATAAATACCAGGTCGCTTATAGTTAGCTCCTTGTTGAAAATGTAGTCATTTTCTACCTGATTCGTACGCTTTACATTTCCAACCAGCAGGATGGTCTCAATACCCTTCCTGGGTCCTTTGTTTATTAGTTCAAGTCCGTAATGAGCCAGTATCCTGTTTTCTCCGTTAATGGGAACAATGTCCGCTGCAATGCTCACCACAACAAGGTCAAGAAGTGGCAATAAATCCTCCTGGGGGATATTGTGTTTCAAGGCGTATGCCTGAGCCAGCTTGAAGCCTACACCGCATCCTGAGAGTTCTTTAAAAGGGTAGGGGCAGTCGCTTCTTTTTGCATCAAGTACAGCACAAGCCGACGGGATCTCGTCACCTGGCCGGTGATGATCGCATATGATGAAATCGAGATTAAGTTCTTTTGCGTAAATGGTTTTCTCAATGGCTTTAATGCCGCAGTCCAGAATGATCATAAGGGAATAGCCATTTTCGCTGGCAAAGTCGATACCCTGATATGAGATACCATATCCTTCTGTGTCCCTGTCGGGGATGTAAAAGTCGACATTGGCGTAGAAACGCTTAAGGAATGTATATACTAAGGCGACAGCTGTGGTACCATCAACGTCATAATCTCCATACACAAGGATCTTTTCGCTGCCCTTAATGGCTTTGTGTATTCGGTCAATGGCCAGGTCCATATCCTTCATGATGAAGGGGTCGTGAAGATCATCCAACTGGGGGCGGAAATAGGAGCGGGCCTGGTCGAAAGTATGTGTTCCCCGCTGTACCAAAAGATTAGAGAGGTTTAGGTCAATGCTCAGCTCCTCAGCCAGTTGACGTACTATTTTTTCATCCCCCTGATCCTTATATACCCAGCGTTTTTCCATGTATTTACTTTGATGTGTAAATATACGGATTATATCAGCTGATGTTCTAAAAGGACTATAATAACTCCTTGCGGCTGGCGTCCTGCCTGATAAAAATAAAGAGAAGAATGGTAAATGCCCACAAGGAGGAACCACCATAACTGATAAATGGAAGCGGGATACCAATTACCGGCAACAGGCCTATGGTCATGCCGATATTTACCATAAAATGGAAGAATATTATGGAGGCTACGCCATAGCCGTAAATCCGGCTGAAGTTGGATCGCTGTCGTTCGGCAAGCTTGATCAGGCGGAGCAATAATGTGAGGAATAATATGATAAGGGCCATAGACCCCAGGTAGCCCCATTCCTCGCCTATGGTACAAAAAATAAAGTCTGTGTCTTGCTCGGGAACGAAGTCATATTTTGTTTGTGTTCCTTGCAAAAATCCTTTTCCTGCGATCCCCCCGGAGCCAATCGCAATTTTGGACTGGTGCACATTATAGCCTGCACCCCTAAGGTCCAGTTCTTTTCCCAGCAGAACATTAATTCGCTTTTTTTGATGTGGCTCCAGCACATTATCAAACGCATAGTCAACGGAGAACACAAAAGCTGAGGAGACAAGCAGAATTACAATCAGGGAAATAATGTTGGTGCTGGAGCGCCTCATGAAGTAAAAGATCACAACTGCAATGAATACGAGGAAAGCGATGATGTATATTTTTTGTATCAGCAGCGCGACCACGAACAGCACCGTAACAGCGAGGCCAATAAGCAGAATATTTCCCGTCAGGCCTTCACGGAAAAGCACCAGGATAAATACAACATATACGAGGGCAGAACCAGCGTCGTTTTGCAATAAAACCAGGGCCGCAGGCAGAAAAATAATGAATGATGCTATGATCTTGGTCCGCAGGCGTGAAAGGCTGACATTAAAGGTACTCAGGTATTTTGCCAGGGCCAAACTGGTGGCAAATTTGGCAAATTCAGCTGGCTGAATGGCAATACCGCCTATCTGGAACCAGGATTTGGAGCCGGCGATCTCCGTGCCGGCAACCAGCACCGCCATCAAGGACACTATACTAATGCCGTATATGAGATATGCGAAGGTGATAAAAAATGAGGCATCGATAATCACAATGATGAGTGCAATTCCCATGGCTGCAAAGATCCAGATCAGTTGCTTCCCGTAGCGTTGAGAGAAGTCGAATATGCTGCTGTGATCTTCGTTATATACAGCTGAATATATGTTAATCCAGCCGACAAATGCAAGCATAAGGAACAGCAATACTGTGATCCAGTCAATATTATTTAGTATGCCCTGTCGTTCCCTCATTCCTTTTCAATCAGGTTTCCATTGATCATACGTTCTTCCAGCCACGGACGTATGGTTTCGCCCCTAAGGTATTTTTCAATCAGCAAGGTGGCAATAGGTGCGGCCCAGGTTGTTCCATAGCCGGAGTTTTCAACGATGACCGATAAAGCAATTTGCGGATTATCATAAGGAGCAAATGCAATGAACATGGAATGGTCTTTCCCATGAGGATTTTCTACAGTACCGGTTTTACCACACATTAGCAGTGAGTCGACTTTGAACCACCTGGCTGTACCATTTTCCCCTTCAAATACATCAAGCATCGCGTTTCGGATAAAGTCAAAGTGCTCAGAAGAGACACTTGTATATTGTTTTTCAGTATAGGCTGCAATGGGATTTTCTTGCCCCCCAACAGCTTTTAAAATATGTGGGCGGTAGTAATATCCAGTATTGGCGATGATAGCCGATAAATTGGCAAGCTGTAAAGGTGTAATCAGGATCTCCCCCTGTCCGATACCCAGTGACCGAATGGTTAATGCCCGCCAATGGTTTTTGCTATAAATCTTATCGTAATACGATTGGGTTGGTATATTTCCTTTGAGCTCAAAGGGGATATCGGTATCGAATCGCTGCCCGAAACCAAAGCTCATTACATGATCACGCCAATGCTGGAAACCAACTGAATCGTGACCGTAAGCGGGATTACTTATGATTGAGCGAAATACCTTCCAGAAATACGGGTTGCAGCTATGTTGTATGGCGGCATTCAGCCGGAGCGGTGTTTCATGATAATGTGAACATCTGATGGGGCGGCTTTCAGGGCCGTCGCAACTATACTGGCTGGAAGGGAAAAGAACAGATTCCTGCAATCCTACCAGGGCATTCACCATTTTGAATGTCGAGCCCGGGGAATAGGTCCCCATAATTGCACGGTTTATTAAGGGCTTCAGGGTATCATTGTTCAGTTTTTTATAGTTTTCGCTCCTGATACGCCCAACCAGCAGGTTAGGATCATAGGCGGGAGCTGTTACCAGCGCCAGTATCTCTCCGCTCGAGGGCTCAAGCACCACAATGCTACCGATCTTATTCTGCATCAACAGCTCACCATAGGCCTGTAGCTGAGCATCTATAGATATCTGGAGGTTCAGGCCTGATACAGAAGAAGTGTCGTACTGGCCATCAGAAAAAGAGCCTTTTTCACGATTGAATACATCCACCATCACCACACGGAGGCCCTTCTCACCCCGAAGCTCTTCCTCATAGCCCTTTTCAAGGCCGCTCTTGCCAATATAGTCACCCTGTGTATAATATTCATCTTTGTTCAGGTCGTTGTTGTTCACCTCCCCTATATAGCCGAGAAGATGTGCTGCCACGGGTATTGGATATTTTCTAAGGGTTCGTGCCTGTACGTAGAAACCGGGATACTTGTATAACTTTTCCTCCAGGTAGCCATAATCTTCACGAGAGATTTGCTCCAGAAAAAGCGAAGGCTTGCGATAAGAATATGCTTTTGCTTTCTGAAGTCGCTTATCAAAGGCTTCGCGTTCGAGATGCAGAAGAGCACATAACTCCGTAGTATCAAAAGCCTTAAGCTGACGAGGAACGACCATGAGGTCATATGCTGCTTCATTATAGACCAGTAGTTCGCCATTCCTGTCATAAATAAGCCCCCTGGAAGGATATTCTGTGATATATCGAAGCACATTGTTTTCGGCAGACAACTTATACTCGTTGCTTAATACCTGAAGCATGAAAAGGCGAATGGAAAAGAGGATACCGACCAGCAGAAAAACTGCGATAATTATATACTTACGGTTTTGATAGTCGGTAGATATCATAGGGTTTTCTCTATCTACAAAATTAGGAGAAATTATTTTGTACCGCTATGACCAAAGCCACCGGCTCCGCGGGAGGTTTCATTTAGCTCATCAACCTGGCTCCATTCTGCGTTTTCGTGGCGGGAAATAATCATCTGCGCAATTCGCTCTCCATCCTCGATCAGGAAATCTTCACGGGAAAGATTGATCATGATGATCTTAATCTCCCCCCTGTAGTCGGCATCGATCGTGCCCGGGGTATTTACCAGACTGATTCCCTTTTTAATGGCCAGGCCGCTGCGTGGCCTGATCTGAGCCTCAAAACCTTCAGGGAGTTCAATGAAAAGCCCTGTAGGGACAAGTATCCTATCCATAGGCTTCAGAAGGATGGGCTCATCGATATTAGCCCGGAGGTCCATACCGGCCGATAAGGCAGTTTCGTATGAAGGAAGAGGATGCTTGGAGTTGCTCACGATGTTTATTTTCATTGGGATATAATTTTATTTTATTTGAATTCTGCCTTGTATTTATTTTTTTCAAGAAGCACTGCCATGATGAGGAAAATAATCATGTAAAGCAGGTGAACAGCATATTTGACCATTCCCTCTTCGAGTGGAAAATAAACGGACAAAAAGTAAAGCCCGAAAGCAATCATAAAGTAGAAAAATATATTACGCAGATCATAATTGATCTTATAAAATTTCCTGCTTCCGACAAACGACAGCACCACCATGGTAAAGTAACATGCCAGGTGTGCCCAGGCTGCACCGGTATATCCATATTTAGGAACGAGTAATACATTCAGTACAATCGTAATGATTGCACCCAAAAAGGCAATCATGGCCCCGAATTTTGTCTTGTCGGTCAGCTTATACCAAACCGAAAGATTGTAAAAGATCCCCAGCAATAAGTTTGCCATCAGGACGATAGGAACGATCGCCAGTCCGGATCTGAAATCAGGTCCGATAAAATATTTAAAGATGTCGATGTAGAGGGTTACCAGGAGGAAGATCAGCAGGCAGAAAATGATGAAATATTTCATCACCGAGGCGTATAGCCTTTTAGCATTTTCTTCCCTGGCGTGAGAAAAGAAAAATGGTTCGGCTGCATAGCGAAACATCTGTATAAAGAGCGTCATCAACACCGCGAGACGATAGTTTGCTCCATAGATTCCCAGTTGGCTTAAAATGTAGTTATCCCGATTTATTACATTTTCCGGCACGCTTATCAGGAATTTGAAAAGGACCTTATCAGACACCTCGTTAACCATACCAAATAAACCAAGGAGAAGAAGTGGATATGCATACGCCAGCATTCTTTTCAAAAGTGAGGGATCGAAGGAATACTTGATCTTGAAAATATCGGGTAAGAGGATGAGAAGCGTTAGCAGGCTGGCGATCAGGATGGAAATAAAAGCATAACCAATGCCAATATCTGCACTGTAGATAACATTAAGGATGGATTCAGGATTGTCTTTCAGGAACCATGGACAGAACAGGAGGAAAAAGAAATTGAAAAAGATGTTAGTAGCCACATTGAAGACCTTGATCCATGCAAAACGGAACGCTTTATTTTGTTGTCGCAGCCGGGCAAAAGGAATGGAAGCAAAGGCATCTGCTCCAACAATAATCGCGAAATATATGATATATTCGGGATGGCTGGGGTAGCGTATCAGTGCAGCGATCTCAGCTGAGAACATCAAGGCCAGCAGGATAAAAAGGGCCGAGGTGACAAAGAGAGAACTCAATGCTGTTGTAAAGACACTGTCCTTATTCTTTTCCGATTGTGCAAACCTGAAATATGAGGTTTCCATCCCGTAGGTCAGCAGTACAAGCAGGAAGGCAACATAGGCATATAACTCGGTAAGTACTCCGTATTGTCCTTCAAGAAAAATGCGTGTGTAGAATGGTGTTAAAAGGAGATAATTAAGCAGGCGGGGAACGATGGTACCCATGCCATATACTACTGTCTGACCGGCTAATTTCTTTAAGGGTTTCAATGCAGGAAATCGTCTTTAGATGCAAATGTAAAAATGAAAATCAAACGACAGCTTTATTCATGTCAGAAGTTAATAACAGGACAACAAATGGTAGAACGAAAAAAACGGCCTTAGCGATATACCGGAAGATGGATAATAAATACAGCACCGGTATCCGGTGATGACTCAAAGTTAATCTCTCCACCAGCTTCCTCGATAATACTACGGACCAGTGCAAGACCAAGGCCCATCCCGCTGGATTTTGTAGTGAAGCTTGGAGAAAATATCTTATCCATCATCTCCGCTGGTATGCCCGGACCATTGTCTGCGACACGGATAAGGTAGTTATTTTGCTCCCTGTCAAGGGTAATTTGTATAACTCCTTTTTTGTCCTGTCCAATTGCCTGTACAGAATTTTGGATCAGGTTGTTGAACACCCTGATCAGCTGTGTTTTGTCTGCCAGCACATGATATGGGGGCTCGGGAATGGATTTAAAGGAGAACTGAATGTTTTCCATATCAGAGAATAGATCAAGGGACTTTTTTATTGCCCCTGAAAGATCAATCCGCTCCTCTTTCTTTTGTGGCATTTTGGCAAAATCAGAGAACTCTGATGCTATAGCAGAGAGCGTGTCGATATGCTCTATGATGGTCTGAGTAAAGCGATGCAGGCGTTCCTCCCAGTCTTCTGATTTTTCATCCCATGCCTTTTGAAGGTATTGCACGCTGAGCTTCATCGGGGTAAGGGGGTTTTTGATTTCGTGGGCAACCTGTTTAGCCATTTCACGCCAGGCACTTTCACGTTCGGACTTAGCCAGGAGATCGGCAGAGCGGGACAGCTCATCAATCATTCTGTTATATTCGGCTACAAGGGTGCCGATCTCATCTTTTCTCGACCACTTGATCTTTTCGTTGCTCCCACTGAGCGAGAGGCTGCCCATTTTATCGCGTATCAACTGAAGGGGCCTGGTAATGTACCTTGAGATCAGGACAGCCAGGAAGATGGCCACAGCTATCAATAGAACATATACATTCAGAAAGGCATTCAAAAAGACTGATATTTCATTTTGGAGCTCCGTTTGCCGGGCAAAATATGGTAGGTTCAGGTAGGCCACAACCTTGTTTTCTGCATTTCTGAAGGGTACGTAAGCAGAAAAATAATCCTGATCACCAATCGTTTCGGTATGTATGAATAAGAGCTTCTTGTCCAGGGTAAGGATACGGTAAGCAACCGAATTCATTTTTTTGGAAATAAGCTGCTTTTGAAAGATCTCAGGTCGGGATGATGCCAACAGATTACCCTGGAGGTCGTATAGGTTAATATCAGAGAAAAAGACCTTAGAAAACTTGATCAAAAGGCTTGTAAGGTATTCTTCCATCTCCCCGGTGAGCTGCTCCTCTTCGGAAAGCTTATGTTCCAGTTCAATTAATACAGAATGTGTTTTCTCCTGCAGGATATCTTTGTTTTTATCGGTATTAAGATTGATAACATAGCGTACGGAAATGATACCAACAATGACGAAAGATATAATGATGAGGGAAATGATATATAGCTGTAACTGGTTGCGGAAATTTATTTCAAATCCCATGCGGGAGAATGGAACTTTCACAATAATGTATACCAGCAATACAAAGACCGTAAAAAAGATAAGGAGGTATGAGAAGGGTGCGAGAAATTCAAGGAATCCTGCTGTGTCCCTGCTTATGATCAGATATTCATCCTCGTCGATCCTCGACACATAATGGTATGCGTTATTATGGATGAAGAATTCTCCGCTGATAAGATCACCGTATTTACTGATGTTGGTCCTGTAGGTGTAGTCACCATATTTAAACAGGAGTTCATCATTGGCATAGCGGGCATATGAATAGTTTTCGAGCCCGGTGAAAGTTTTTATCTGTTCATCGATAAGGAGCTCCGGATATCCCAGGCCTCCTTCCGGGATAAAGAAGGAGAAGAGTTCAATGAATACCCTGACCGTATCATACCCATCGCCAAATATATAATCCTGCGCAGAGATATAGTTACTCATGCCGGCCGCATTATTATAGCGAAACTGTCCATTGCCGAGGGCGGGCTTTCCTATACGTCCGACAATATCTTCGAAATAGTCATAGCAGTTCACAACATATTCTTCCGGCTGAAGGATCAGGTCCCTGCCGGGGGTGCAAATGGTCACCATCCATTCATATTTTCTTAGCCTGTCGGAGAGATAATTGTCTTCAATATATGTAATGGCCTGGTCTTCCCTGTCAAGGTCATATGGAGAGACTGAGAGCAGGGAAAGCAACTGAGAGTCTGCTTTCATTTCGTCCACTACTGTGAGCAGCATATATTCTGTTAGTGGATCTTCACCGCTTGCCAGGTCGATGGCCAGCAGCTTACGTTGCTCAGCCTCTTTATGTCCATTATATGTTGATAGTACGGCAGTACTCAATATGGCAAAAAGAAAAAGGTATAAAAGTACGCTTGAGAAACCGACCTTATTAAGGTCAGGTAGTGACTGGACCTGGAAAAAGAATGCGATCACATAAACAAGCAGTGGGATGAAGAGCACAAGTTCGCAGTCATGAATGAAAACACAAAGCAATGTGTATATGGCACTGGTCAATATGAAGAAAACAAAATATACGACAAAATGATGCCTGGAGTATTGAAAAGCGAGGCCAAGAATACGATAAGAGACCAGGAAAAAGCTGAACAGGAGAAGGGTGAGTACAAAAAATGCAAGGAAAGAGTCAGCATTCAGAAAAAAGATCTGGTTCAGGTTCATGGAGTATGATGCATCCATGATCAGGCTGTTGACAGCCCACAGGAACAAACGGTAGAAAATGAATATATGCAGGAAGAGCGAAAAGATCAGGAAATATCGCCTGAAAAGGGAAATCTTACTTTTAAGCCTGATGTATCTGTAGGTTATAAAGAGAGCATAGGCAATGACCATGATGGCAAGCGCGTTGAAAACGAAGTCACCTATGGACGGGATCCAGTCAGATGCTGCAAAGGATCCCGGCTTAAACAGGTATGAATCGTGTAGGTTACGCGGTACATTAAAAATAAACATGAGCAAGCGCAGAAGTACTACATCAACACTGAATGCAAGTACCAATAACAGTTTTGAACGCAGTATACCCCCCAGTCGCAGGTATAACTGAAATAAGGAAGCACACAATGATACAAAGGCAAGCGCATAGAGGGCAAGAAGTATCAAACTCGGTACTTTTTCCGGTGTTGTTTTGAGGGGCGGCTCAATAGAAAACAAAAATCCATGGCTGTTTTTGACATTATATGTACCGGGCTGGAATGAAATTGTGGTTGATGATGGAGCGCGGAAAGGGGGATGAAAACGGTTATCCAAATATATATTCTGATAAGGGTAATTGTGTTTGATCAGAAACAGGCCTGAAAATCGGGTATTCGCAACCAGGGTGTCCTTGTAGAAATAAATGCCATTGGCCAGTTCCAGAACACTGGTTTCTCTACCAATCATTGCATCAAGATGTGTGAGCGGCACAGAATTATCCGACCAGTATACCAAGGAGTCATTCAGGAATTTGAAAAAATAGAAATCTGATGGGTGATTCAATGATTCCCGGATAAAAGTATCCGCGGCCATGCTATTGGATATATATTTTTCTCCGGCAAGGGAATTCAAATAATCTGACAGTTGCTTTTCCGTATTTTCAAAATCTCGTTGAAAATTTTGAAAAATCTTTTCCGGATAATTTCTGTGGACGACACGCATTTCATATATAACAGATGTTAATATAAAAATAAGTCCAACTGTCAGATAGAAGAGGACTCTTTGTGTCAACTGCCTGTTTTTTGTCTTTCTTTCCACCTAAATATCAGTAAATCAGTTAATTAGATGCCGGGTTAAAATTAGCCTCCCTGAGGCGTGATTTCCTTTCCTGAGGGTCATTGTCCCATTCAAGGGTTATCGTTTGCCAGGAGGGCTGAAAATGCCTTATTTCGACTTTTTAAAGATATAGATTAAACTTGAATAATTTCTTTTACCCCCCAATGCTGCCAGGTTAGAAATTAACCCCAAAATCATCGCGCTAAAAAATTTGTTGGATCCATGTTTATATTTTTCGCTGAGCAAGGAAATATAGAATGAATCAAAAATCATTGCTTTTGTTTTTATATGTTCAAATCCATGTTTGGACATTAGCGCCTTAATCGTTTTCGGGTTAAAATGATAAATGTGTCTGGGTACATCATAGGCTGCCCAATATGGGCCATATCTTTTTGCGTCGTACGAATTCATGTTGGGCAGTGCTACAATTAGCGTGCCGTTGGCATCGAGCTTATCATGGAATGCAGCAATGCGGTCTTCCAGCGGATATACATGTTCAAGCACATGCCACAGGCTGATACAGTCGAGACTCGAGTGGTCAATCCCATGAAGCCCTGCCTCATCATGAATTTTTAATCCGTGCGTATTAATGGCTTCTGTTCTTGCAAGTTCATTTGGCTCAATTCCGATAACCGACCATCCGGAAATTTTCATGGTCCCCAGGAAATCCCCGGTTCCGCAGCCATAATCGAGAAGCCGTTTGCCTGAAACATATTTATTAAGGATCCTTCTTTTTGATTTGAGGGTATAGGATCGGGCAAAATGAAAAAGACGGTTTACTAAACCCCTGGAGGTTTTGGAATGCGATATGTAAGCGTTAGAATCATAGTATTTTAATGATTCTCCGACATCGGGTCTCGGGTTGGTAAAGCAAAATCCACAATCATTACAGCTTGAAATGCTAAAGCTTGTTTGTGTTACAAAATGATCTTTGCAATCCAAAAATGTAGAAATAGATTTGGAATTGCATATAATACAGCTGTTTATGTTTTCCTGGGCCATAGTTTCACGTGGAACAAAGGGTCAAAGATAAGAGATTATGGATTATTAATTATGGATTATGGATGAGGAATCGAGAGGTATAGGTTGCCACCCAAAGCCTAATGCCTATCGCTCAATGCCTAACTTGTAGTTTCACGTGGAACATTACTGGGTTAACTACCCAGGTAAATGGCCAGAACAGAAATATCAGCAGGAGAGACTCCACTGATACGTGCTGCCTGCCCAATGGTTCTTGGGCGGATCTTGTTGAGTTTTTCGCGGGCCTCGAATGAGAGGGAGGTCAGCTGTTGGTAGTCGATATCGTCTTTGATCACGAGATTTTCAAGTTTTCCAAGTCGGTTCGCCAGGTCTCTTTCCTTGTCTATATAACCCTGGTATTTAATCCGGATCTCTGCTTGTTCAATAATCTCATCGTTGATACCATCCAATGATCCGATAAAGCCTGACAAGCTTTCAATACCCCTTATCAGGTCTCTGAAGTGAAGTTGTGGTCGCAGTAGAAGGGAGCCGACCTTCACTTTTTGTTTTAAAGCATCTGTCCCCTTCTCGGCAAGGATGTGATTCACCTCTTCCGGTGAAGCGCTTTCCTTTTTGCAAAAGCGGATGATCTGCGTTAGCAGCTCTTCTTTGTGAAGCACCTTGTCGAGCCTGGATTGATCTGCAAGTCCTATTTCGTGTCCCCTTGGAGTAAGACGCAGATCTGCATTGTCCTGCCTGAGAAGGATACGATATTCAGCACGGGAAGTGAACATGCGGTAGGGCTCATCTACACCTTTTGTTATAAGGTCGTCGACCAACACTCCTATATAGGCTTCAGCGCGGCCAAGAATGAAATCTTCATCCTTGTTCAGTTTACGGTGAGCATTGATACCGGCAATTAAGCCCTGGGCCGCTGCCTCCTCATATCCCGTGGTGCCATTGATCTGCCCGGCAAAGTACAGGTGTTCCACGAGTTTTGTTTCCAGTGAATATTTAAGCTGCTCCGGTGGGAAATAATCATATTCGATGGCATAACCCGGACGAAAGACCCTGGCCTGTTCGAATCCAGGAATCAGGCGGAGCGCCTTATATTGTACTTCTTCCGGCAGGGAGGATGAAAAGCCATTCAGGTAATACTCGATGGTGGTCCATCCCTCCGGCTCTACAAAGAGCTGATGCTTATCCTTGCCGGCAAAGCGATCGATCTTATCCTCGATCGATGGACAATATCTTGGGCCAACTCCCTCTATCCTTCCGGTGAACATGGGAGAAAACTGAAAACCCGTGCGCAATGCATCATGCACTTTTTTGTTTGTATAGGCAAGATAGCAGCTGCGCTGCTTCTTTAATACAGGTGTATCAGTAAAAGAAAACTTCGAGGGTGTTTCATCGCCGGGCTGTTCTTCCAGCTTTGTAAAATCAATGGTCCGCCCGTCAATTCTTACAGGGGTACCTGTTTTCATGCGATCGGCTGAAAAGCCCAGGTCCACCAAACTTTCTGTGATCCCCATGGAGGCAATCTCACCCATCCTTCCTCCTGAGATCTTTTTCTCACCTATATGGATGATCCCATTCAGGAATGTTCCGTTGGTGAGGATGACGGCCCTGGCATCAATACGATGATCCATGGCTGTTTTAACGCCAACTACTTTTCCGTTTTCAATAATGAGAGAGGCTACCATGTCCTGCAAAAAATCCAGTCCAGGAATTTGCTCCAGCTGATTTCTCCATTCCATAGAAAAGAGCATGCGATCGCTCTGCGCACGTGGGCTCCACATGGCCGGACCTTTAGATTTGTTCAACATTCTGAACTGTATCATGGTCTTATCGGTGACGATACCTGAAAGTCCTCCAAGAGCATCTATCTCTCTGACAATCTGTCCCTTAGCAATTCCGCCCATGGCCGGATTACAGGACATCTGTGCCATATTCGACATGTTCATGGTTATCAGGAGCACGGAAGACCCGAGCCTGGCAGCGGCGGCAGCAGCTTCACAACCGGAATGACCGGCACCAACCACGATCACATCATACTGACCGAACATAAGAATTTAGTTGAATTAGCAAAGTTTTCAGAGCGAAAGCAAAGATAGGTATTTATCTTCTTTGGCAGTCATGGCGGCCTTTTCATCGGGACTTTTATCAGCATAACCACATAAATGAAGGATACCATGTATGATCACCCGCCTTACCTCATTTTCTACTGATTGCTGATGCATAGTGGCATTTTCATGCACACGTTCAATACTGATGAAAATATCACCGGATACATCCTTTTCATCTTCCCGGTAATCGAAGGCAATTACATCAGTAAGGGTTTCACGCTCCAGAAAGCGTTGATTCAGGTCGAGTAAATAGTCGTCACTGCAGAAAATGATATTGATCAATCCTGCATTTAATTTCTCTGTCCCGATAACCTCAAGAATCCAATCAAGCACAACAGCCTCATCGTCAAGACGGAAATCAATCTCTTCAGAAAAGAATTGTATCAGGGTTTCCATGTGAGGGGAGATGGCAAATGGTATTTAAACCTTTTGCTTCTTGGTTTGGAAATATTCATTGAAATGTCCAATCCTCTTTTTCATGGCTTCATGGCCAATACCTGAAATACGGAAGAACATTTCTACACTGCTACCCTCCTTATTAAATTCGACCTTATCAGACAGGGAGCGAATCAGGAATAAGCCACGGCTTGTTTGGCTGTTGAAATCAATATCGAGATCCAGCGGATCAGGCACCTCATCAGGGTTATAACCTGTACCTTCATCTGATACGGTGAATGACAAACCCTTGGGTTTCGATTCAAAAATTATCTGGATCTTTCTGGAGGCATCGCTATTGTTGCCATGAATAAGGGCGTTATTAAATGCTTCTGTAAGGGCTATCAGGATGTTTCCAAAATAGGTATCGTTGATATTATAGTAATCACAAATCTCTTCGACAAATCTTTCTACGGAACTGATATTTTCAGGCCTGGAGTCTAATGTTAGTTTTTCCTTCCTACCCATGATGGATACATTTAATTACCAAAGTTATAAAAATATTCATTCACTTTGCGTTTATAATATGGTTTTAAACTGGGTGGAACTGTTTTTAATAGTTCAACTTCTTTAGATAATATTCTTTTATACTCTAAAAAGTTATCAGGGTTACTATATTCCTGGCTTTTTGCTTCTTTTGATTCCCGGCGCTCTTCTTTTTCACGCTCACGCACTGCTTTTTCATGTTTCAGCAAGCGTGTATATATCTCTTCCTGCCGCTGCATGGTTTCATTTGTAATCCTTTTATTTACAAGATCTTCCTCGGTTTTTTCCATGTCTTCCATCAGCTCGCTCATGCCACCTTCGCCAGTCTCTCCGGCAGCCTTAAGTTCATCGAGGTATTCCTGCATCTGCTGACGTAACATTTCCTGTTCTGCTGCCATCCTGGCAAATTCTTCGCTGGGCGACATCCCCCCGGCTTTCCCCTGTTCACCCTTTTCACCCTCTTCGCCTTTGCTTTTCTGGCCATCTTTCATGCGCTGCATTTGCTGATTTAACTGCTTTTGCATTTCACCCATATTTTGAGGCATCGGACTTGGGTTACCCGACCCCGGATTATCACAGCTTCCTGTGCCCTGCATATTCATGTTTTGCTGCTGCAGCATCTGGTTCATTACCTCAGAAAGAAACAGTGCAAGGTTGTTCATGGAGGTCATGGCATATTGTTGCGACATGGCAGCATTTCCCTTTTTACGGTCTTGCAGATGGGTGTTGGCATCATCGATGTTTTCCTTGATCTTGTCAAGCTCTTTATAAACGAAAGGCTTGATCAGGGCTTGTCGTTTGCTTAAAGCATAGAGAGAATCTTCAACAATCTTCATATTCTCTTCCAGCTCAAACTGGCGCTCCACTATTTTCAGGTACCTGGGGTCGGCATAATTGGTATTGTTCAGGTCGGCAATGATCTCTTCCTGGTCGAAGGACATGATGAGCAGGTTTTCCAGTATCTCGCGCAGAACGGAAATGTCTTCTGAGTTTTTTTTAGCTCGCATTTGCGATTGCATCTTAAACAGCATCTGCGCCATCTCCTTCATTTCTTCTGCAGACTTTTCTTGTGACTCCCCTGCCTTTTTCATTTTGCCCTCATCCAGCTTTTCCAGGCTGTTCTCCATCTCCTCCTGTATACCCTCCTCCATTTCTTCTGTTTCTTCCATGGGGCGGGATTTTTCCAGTTCCTCGTTCAATTGCTTCAACTCATCAAGTTCTTCGCGCAGCTCTTCAAAATCCTCGTTCAACGACTCCTGTTCCTCTGACAGCTCCTCGCTATTGTTTTCCTGGTCGCCGGTTTTTTCGGCCAGCTCTTCCTGTTCTTTTGCAAGCTCATTTAGCTTTTCTATGGCCTCGGTGAGTTTCTTGTCAAACTCCAATTGTTTGAAAAGCTCCAGGTTACGGTCGAGCTCCATTTCAATGTCTTCAGCACTCATTTCCATCTTTTCAAGCATCTTCTGAACATCCTCTTTCTGTATATCGTCAAGCATTTTCTGAAGTTCTTCAAACAGCTCCTTCATCTCATCGCTCATGATTTCTTCAAACAACTCCTGTAGTTCCTGCTGTTTTTGAAGGATGCTCTCGTTCTGCTCTTTGTATTGCTGCTCACGCGTGATGTTTTCATCATTTTTTTTCTGAAGCAGATCCATTCTTTCCTGCAGCTCCTCCTGTTGCTCAAGGAGGGAACTGATTTGTTCTTTATCCTGCCAGCTAAGCGCTTCCTTGTTGATCAGTTGTTTGTTAAGTTTTTCAATCTGTTGCTGAAGTATTTGTGATTCGCGGATAATATCCTCCATCTCATCTTTGATCTGGGTATTTTCCGTGTCGGTTTGCTCACTTATCTCCTCCAGGCTCGGTGCGCGAAATATCATTTTATGTGAGCGGCTGCTTTTGTATCCGTTTACCTCGTCATTATCCCAGATCTCAAAGTAATACTGTATCTCGTCGCCGGGCCCAATGTCGACATTCTCCAGGTTGAAATGATGAAAAACAAGCTGCTTGGAATTTCCTGATGATATAGGAACGGCTTCAGGATAGATGCGCCCCTCTGTTCTTGTCGAATCGAAATTATTCAGGAATTCATAATTGAAGGTCAGGGAGGTGAAGCCATAATCGTCACTGATCTGGCCACGAAAATATAGACGCTTATCGTATACTGAATCTTGAAATTCCTCAAAAATAGCAGTGGGGTAAATATCTTTGATCACCGTGATGGCATAAGAAAGGCTGTCGGGATTCACCAGGTGTTCGTTGGCTGCTGAAATAGTATAGGCCATGCTCTCCATCAGGCGCTTTTTGTATGAAAATGCATTTGAACCCTGCTCTTCTAAAACAATGCAATTGCCCGGAAAATGAAACTCTATCGAACGGGTATCCCTCGTGATTACTTTCCATTCGGCAAAGCTTCCTTCGGGAACCACAAAATCGCCTGTATTTTCAAATACTTCATTTTTCTTAGCGGTGTAGCGCGGGTAGGTGAGAAACACCTCATAGTTGGTAATGACAGGACGCGGCAGCACCCTAATGCTGTAAGGACCGAAACTATAATCTTCAGCTACGATGCTGAAATGCATATCGTGCTGCAGCTTGTTCATGGTATACGAAAATACCCCGGAGGCTTCTTTACGGAAAGGAATCAGATTGGTATTGGCGGACAAATACATCCCGGCAGGCATTTGTTCACCAACAACTTCTACTCTCAAGGTATAATCATCATATTGTACAGCTTCCATTCTGTCGTTCAGGATATGGAGGGTAAACGGGAGCGGGCGTTCAAATTCAGCCCTGTGCCTGATCAGTCTTTTAGAAGGTGCCGTGATCATGGATGGGGATGCAAGCAGCAGTATGATCAAAAGCAGCAGGGGAGGGATGGCGTATTTCAGATACTTCCTGTTTTTGCGGTAGTCGACTGCCCTGACGAAGGGAACCGGGTGAAGGCTTTTTGTTTTTTGGTCGATACTGGCCTCAAGTAGTTCCAGCGCAATGTTTTCTTTACTGAGCTTTTTCAGCTGCAGGGTGTTGATCAGCTTATCCCGGACTTCAGGAAAGTGCTCGCCAATGATAGATGCCGCCTCCTCTTCCCCCATGGTTTTTCCAATCCTGAAAAGCTTAAATAATGGAATGATGATCAGCCTGATCAGGATAAGGATGTTCAGTCCAACGTATGCGTAAAACAAGGCCGTTCGTACCCGTGGACTGCTCCAGGTATAGTATTCGAAGGCTGTGATCAGGAGAAAAAAGAAAACAAATACTGCCACAAACCATATCACACCACGAAACAGCCGGCTCATGTAATATTTACGAATGAAGCGGTCGAGCTTACGGATCAGTATGTTGTAATTTTCCTGCATTACGCTTTAAGGCTATTGTATGTGAACGAAGTCACAAAAGCAATTATTTCAGCCTAGCATACAAAGGTATGTATTCAGCCACGATTTCATATCAAATCATCAATTTGTGCTGTAAAACTGTATAGAAATGATACAAGAGCCAATAGATTAAACAAAAATCATCCCAATATGTTAAGTAATTGACTAATATTGAGCCCTCAAATAAACAAACAAAACACAAAAATGAAAAAACTGACCCTCTTATCTGCCATTTTACTAATTTCTGCTGTTGTATTTGGACAGTGGAACGAATCTGAGGATGCCCATTTCGGCTGTAATCATGCCAAGGGACAACACCACAAAGGAGCTGATGCCATGTTTTATTTTCAGGAAGACCTGATGTGGGATTATGATGTAACGTTTTACTTTCTCGACATAGAAGTTAGCCCAACCAGCATTGCTGTTGGCGGCAACGTCAGCATCCATGCGGAGGTGGTTTCCCCAAGTATGGACACACTGGTCCTTGAATATACGGATGGTATGTTTGTTGATTCGGCCTTTGTTGACGGGATCATGGTAACGCCTTACCATACCAACAACCATATTTATATGCTCCTGCCATCAACCCTGAACCAGGGAGATAATTTCGTTGCGCAGGTTTATTATCACGGTGTTCCACCCACCGGAGGCTTCTTTTCGGGTGTGTCAAACGCGTATTCCAATTTCTGGGGCAAGCATGTAACGTGGACTCTTTCGGAGCCCTACGGTGCCCGCGATTGGTTTCCGGTAAAACAGGTATTGCCCGACAAGGCTGATTCCTGCTGGGTATTTCTTACTACAGACGCAGAATATACTGCTGGTTCACAGGGTATGCTTACTGCTGTTACCCCCATGCCCGACAACAAGCTCAGGTATGAATGGAAGTCGCAATACCCTATTGCGTATTACCTGATTTCTTTTGCAGTGGCTGATTATTTAGAGTATGATGTTTATGCACATCCGGAGGAGATGGGAACAGATTCTCTGCTTATCCAGAACTTTCTTTATGATCATCCCGACATGCTTAATGCCGTGAAGGATGATGTAGATGAAACCGTTAATTTTATTGAACTCTTTTCCGATCTTTATATTCTCTATCCTTTCCATGAAGAAAAGTATGGCCATTGCCTTACACAGCTGGGAGGTGGTATGGAGCACCAGACCATGACCACCATCGGTGGGTTTAACTATGACCTGGTATCTCACGAGCTCGGCCATATGTGGTTTGGCGACAACGTGACCTGTGCCACCTGGTCTGATATCTGGATCAACGAAGGCTTTGCCTCTTATGGCGAATACCTCGCAAGAGAGCACCTGCTGAGCCAGTCATCAGCCAGTAGCTGGATGAATTCAACGCACTACAATGTGCTGTCACAGCCCGATGGAAGTGTATATGTTCCACCGGAAGAGCTGGACAATATCGGAAGGATATTCAACGGCAGGCTTTCTTATGACAAAGGGGCTTCCATCATTCATATGATCCGCTTCGAACTTAATAACGACAGTATCTTTTTTGCCATCCTCGATGAGTTTCAGACTCAGTATACCGACAGCACGGCTACCGGTGATGACTTTAAAGCCGTTGTTGAAGATCTGAGCGGTATGGATTTCACCGACTTCTTTAACCAATGGTATTATGGAGAGGGATACCCGATCTATAGCATCGTATGGAACCAGACCCCTGAAGGGTTGAATATGAATGTTACCCAGACCACATCTTATCCTTCTGTTACGCCATTTTTTAAAATGCACATGGAGTACAGGATTCTAACAACTGAAGTGGATACCATGATCAGGCTGTACCAGGATGCCAATTTTAATCAGTACACCATCCCCCTGCCGGGAGAAGTGGCTGCCATTATGATCGATCCCGATAACTGGGTACTGAATAAGATAGGTTCTGTTGTTGTAGGTGTAGAAGAGGATGAGAACCCGGTGTTCTTCACCTTCGGTCCTAACCCTGCCAGTGAAAGCATCAATCTTTTTATGGCTAATTCCTCGGATGAAGTTCAGATAAGCATACTGGATATCACAGGGAAGACCATGATAGAAACCCGCGAAACAGGCGGAACCATCAAGATCAATACTTCCGACCTTCCCAAAGGCTCCTATCTGATAAGGTTGCAGAATGAGGATGCTGCCTTTACACGTAGGTTTGTGAAAATTTAGGAACCGGCATCAGGTAAAGGTTAAAAGGCATATGGCACATGGCATAAGTTTCCATGTTTCAAGTCTCGAGTCTTAAGTTTCTATATAAATTCATTCCAACAGTACTTCCCTGCACCCTGTACCTTGCACCTTTTATTTATCTTTGCCGGCATAAATATTTACTATGACAAAAGAAATTCGTGTCCGTTTTGCACCCAGCCCAACCGGCCCGCTACATATCGGGGGTGTAAGGACAGCCTTGTATAATTACCTTTTCGCAAAACACAATAAGGGGAAGATGATCCTCCGAATAGAGGATACCGATCAAACCAGGTTTGTACCCGGGGCAGAAGACTATATTGTTGAGTCATTCAAATGGTGTGGCATTAAATTCGACGAGGGTGTAGATGTTGGCGGTGAATATGGCCCCTACCGGCAATCGGAGAGAAAATCGATATACCTGGACTATGCTGACAGGCTGGTAAAAAGCGGCCATGCTTATTATGCTTTCGATACACCTGAAGAACTTGGGGGTATGCGCAAAGAACTTGAGGCTGCCGGTGCCAGGTATACCAGTTATAATGTCGAATCGCGGAAGAAAATGAGTAACTCATTGACCTTATCGAACGAAGAGGTCATGCGCAGGCTCTCTGTTGGCGAGGCATATGTGATTCGTTTCAAGATGCCGGAAAATGAAATGATCATCCTCCATGACGAGATCAGAAAAGATGTTGAAGTACATTCTTCTACACTGGACGATAAAGTGCTATATAAGTCCGACGGCATGCCCACCTATCATCTTGCGAACGTGGTAGATGACTACCTGATGAAGATCAGCCATGTAATTCGTGGGGAAGAGTGGTTACCATCATTGCCCTTGCATGTATTGCTGTATCGCCACCTGGGCTGGGAAGATGTCATGCCGAAATTTGCACATCTCCCCCTTCTTATGAAGCCTGACGGCAAAGGCAAACTGAGCAAGCGAGATGGAGACCGGATGGGATTCCCGGTATTTCCCCTGGAGTGGAAAGACCCCAAAAATGATGAGATTTCCCGTGGCTACAGGGAGGATGGTTATTTCCCGGATGCCTTTGTAAATATGCTGGCCCTGCTGGGCTGGAACCCCGGAACAGAACAGGAAATATTCGATATGGCAGGACTTGCCGAGCAGTTTAGCCTTGAGCGAGTGAATAAGTCGGGGGCGAGGTTTGATCCGGAGAAAGCAAAGTGGTTCAATCATCAATATCTCATAGAGAAGAGCGATGAAGAACTGGCAGAAGCTTTTGCTTCGATTGTAGAATCCAAAGGGTGCCAGATACCGGGTACCGGGTACATGGAGAGAGTTGTTGGGCTGGTGAAGGAAAGGGTAAATTTTGTGCATGAGATCTGGGACCAGGCTTCTTTCTTTTTTGAAGCACCAACATTTTATGATGAGAAGACGGTGAAGAAACGCTGGAAAGATAATACCGGGCAGTTGCTGACCGATGTATTAAGTATAATTAGGGCATCAGATCCTTTCGAAAGGGATGTCATCCACGACAAAGTAGCAGCCTATCTTGAAGAGAAAGAGATCGGTATGGGACAGGTGATGATCGGAATGCGCCTGTGTCTGGTTGGCAGTGGTACGGGTCCTGACCTTTTTACCATCATGGAAATGATAGGGATTGAGGAGACGATTGCAAGGATTGAAAAGGGGATTCAAGAGCTCTCATAATGCCATAAGATATCGTAGACAGGTGAACTCTTAGTGGCTGAGTGCGTTACTTTAATAGTATACCGACACTCATCTCACTAACTCACTAGTTATGCCTAACATTCCATCAATTAAGAAAAATGAATCACTTTCTAATGTATTTGCAAGGTTTAATACGGGCATTGAAAAGCCACTTATGGAGTTTCATGAGGTATTAATGCGGAGTGAGGACTCTCCTTTCTCTGAGGCAGAAAGGGAATTGCTTGCTGCTTATGTTTCCGGAGTCATGAACGATTGCGGATACTGTTTAAACATACATACACTTGTAGCCGTTGAGTTTGGGGCTGAAGAAGACTTGGTTGAAAGATTATTGAAAGATATAGACAGCTCCGGAGTTGATGAAAAACTGAAGCCTGTATTGCGGTATGTAAAAAAATTAACACTGACCCCATATAAAATGATTGATGCTGATACAGAGGCAATATTTGAGGCCGGTTGGGATGAAAGGGCCCTGTATGATGCACTTCTGATTTGCTGTACCTGGAATTTCATGAATCGGTTTGTTGAGGGCGTGGGAATCGAGCTTAGTCAGGAGCAATATGCAGCCTCGGCAAAGATGCTGGCAAAGGGATATGCACCCATCATTGAAAAGTATAATCTGAAGTAATATCCTTATTTAGAATAAATTCAGTCGCGGGTATCGTCGTAAATTATTAATATTGTCGGGACAAAATACGGTTTAAGGCAAATGTCAACGATATCGATAGAACAAATGGAGTTTTATGCCTACCATGGCTGCTTTAAGGAAGAGCAGATCATAGGCACCCGATTTCTTGTTGATCTTTACCTTGAAACCAATACGGGTAAAGCAGAAAGAACAGACGACCTGATTGACACAGTGAACTATCAGGAAGTTTATTTGTTAGTGAAGACAGAAATGGAGATCAAGTCAAAATTACTTGAACATGTAGGAAGGCGGATACTTGATGCAGTAAGAGGAAAATACCCCCAGATTGCATCTGCTGAATTAAAGATTTCCAAGATGAATCCACCCCTGGGTGGGAAAATGAAAAATGTAAGCCTTACAATGCGCGCAGAATGAAACGTGAAGACAGAAAATACAAGGTAAAAGAGATTAGTTGTCAGTGTGGCCATAGCTTTGAATGCCTGAGCCCCGATTCCTGCCTTTGCAGCGGCAATGTGGAGCTAAAACGTTCCGGAGTGGATGTTTCAAAGCTCAAGAGCCCCTGCCTTTGTCCCGAGTGCCTCAAGGTTGCTACGGGGAATGTAAAGTAGTTTTCCTGGTTACTGGTCACTGGCTTCTGGTTACTTGTTTAAGCTTCTCTCCAATGTTTGAATAAATACATTCAGTTTTTCCCCCAGCAAAACGACAATCTCTTTGATCTCCTTATAGTTTTTTTGATCTCTAAGTGAACCCGTCAGGTATAAGGTTTCTAGGTGGTCAAGGGTTTCGTCATTCGAAGCCTGAGCATAAATGAGGAAATGCAAATATTCCTTAACATACCTTCTTCGTCCATACCCTTCAACAATATTGGATTTAACAGATTTCGAAGACCTGCGAATCTGGGAAGCAGTTTCGTAACGCTCAAAATCAGGCAGGCCCATAGTCATTTTATGAATTGCCAAAACTGATTTCAGTGACAACTCCCAGATATGTAGTTTTTTGTAACTCAATTTATACAATCCTTTGTTTACATATTAATACCCAAAAAGTAAAAATGTCCCACAAGAATTTTCAAATATTTGTAACCAGCAACCAGAAGCCAGTGACCAGCAACCAAAAACAACGAATCAGGATACCTTAATTATTTGTGTTGAAATATCAAAAGCACTATCTTTGCCTCGCAAACCTGGTCTCGTGGCCGAGCGGCTAGGCAGGGGTCTGCAAAACCTCGTACAGCGGTTCG
>JAOZTN010000005.1:0-2114 GCA_029942245.1 Bacteroidales bacterium
CCTGATTTTCAGGGGAGATGTACCGCTTTTGCGGGACAGAGGGGTATTATAAAAATCTGGTTCCGCTATTGCGGAATGAAATTGGGTTAATACCTCGTGGGCTTCCGCGAGCGCCATAGCTACTCAGCGGAGGCGCTGCTCCGAGGATAATCAATTTCAAAGATTTTTTATTTGAAAAGAGAAACAAAGGAAATAAAAATTATCTGATTCTGAGCAGCCAGGCGGAAGGGTTTTCCGCAGTACGGATATCATTCATCATGCCTATGGCTTCACTCTTATTGTCGGATCCGTTGATGCTTACCCTGCTGAGCCCGTTTCTGCTCTGTCCCACAACGCAGGCATCGTAGTTCCTGGCCCGAAGTTCAGTCACGTATTTTTCTGCATTAGACTCCTGTGAGAAGGCTCCGACAACGATCTGGTATTTAGTCAGGGTGTGGGGCTTAGGGCTCGGTGTCCGGGGCTCGGAAACCGGCTCCGGATTCTGAGTGCCGGGGTCTGGCTCAATAATTTCTGCAGCTACTTCTTTTTCTGGCATCACCCTGAAGTTGCTGATATCTGCGGTTGTTGTGGAAGCTGTATTGCTGCTTTCTGCTTTGTTAAATTTTATGGTAGGCACAAAGCTGGCATAGCTCTTCCCGGGTCCATCAATGATGGTGGGGTTGAACATATAAAGCATCAGTGCCGCTGTGATAGGGATAGCAATGCCGGCTGCCCATCCGCTAACTACCCGCAGGTCTCTTTTCTTTTCTTCTTTAGGAGCTGAAGGTTTAGGGGTAAGCTGTTTTTCGAGCCTCTGCCTGACGGTTTCACGCTTGATGGCCGGTGAAACAAATGATGGCAAGCCAAAGGCGTCGGCCAGGAAATTACCGCTTTCGTCGGGCTGGAAGATGATGTTCTTTTCCTGCCCCATACGGCAATGGCCGATATTGTTCAGCGTGACGGTTTGCCCGGCTTCGAGCTCACGCATGATCCGGGCAGCATATTCATTAACAAGTATTGAAGCTTGCTGATAAGAGATGCCTTGCTTCCTGCCAACATAATCGATCAGGAGGCCATCGTTGGTACGCAAATTGGCATTAAAAACCACTGAACGTGATGCAGGCTGGAAACTATGCCTGATCGGATGTATGTGTGCGCCTGAGTAATTGGTAAGAAAACCACCAACACCCGGAAGGATCACACAATCATGATCAAACAATAATTCGCTGATATATTTATCTATGCCTGTCATTCCTAACTTTCTGGATGCTAAATTACTAAATGCCCTTCAGATTTTCAAGGCTTGTTAGTAAATTTTAATAAATCTTCCGGATTGTCGACCGAAACACTTTCATAATCAGTTTCTTCCACATGGATGCTATATCCGTTCTCAAGCCAGCGAAGCTGTTCCAGGCCTTCCGCCATTTCCAGCCCTGAAGGATCGAGGGTAGTGATCTCTTTCAGCACATCTGCCCTGTAAGCATATATTCCGATATGCTTGAAAAAGGAAAATGCTGAACGCCAGTCTGATGTATTTTTTCCCCTGATAAAAGGCATGGCCGACCGGCTGAAATACAGGGCACGTCCGCCTTTTCCGGGGATGACTTTAACGACATTCTCATCGAAAAGTTCCTCGTCGGAAATGATTTTTTTCATGAGCGTGGCGATCCCCGTTTCGGGCTCCCGGAAGCAGCCTGCCAGCTCATTGATGGCAGCCGGATCTATAAAGGGTTCATCCCCCTGGATGTTGATCACAACATAGTTGTTTAGCCCGTCTTTTTCAGGAATAAGTTTCATGGCGGCCTCAAAAACACGGTCGGTCCCGCTCGGATGATCAGGCGATGTCATAACTACCTGCCCGCCCTCCTGCATAACATGATCGTAAATGCGTTTATCATCGGTGGCAACCACGACATCGGAAAGGGAGGTGGCCTGTTTCGCCTGCCCGTACACCCGCATGATCATCGATACACCATTTATCATAGCCAGGGGTTTACCCGGAAAGCGGGTCGACGCAAAACGTGCCGGTATGATACCAATGAATTTCATTCAGTTAAGTCAGTTAAGTCAGTTAAGTCAGTTAAGTCAGTTAAATCGGTTAAATCGGTTAAATCGGTTAAATCAGTTGAATCGGT
>JAOZTN010000005.1:2124-6285 GCA_029942245.1 Bacteroidales bacterium
TATGATACCAATGAATATCATTCAGTTAAGTCAGTTGAATCGGTTAAACTAGTTAATTCCAAACTCCGAACTTAAAAGAGCCCATGAATCTCAGCTGTGATCTTATCGATCACCTCACCCAGGTCTTTGGGGTTTTCGGCAAAGTCGATATTGTCTACATCGATGATAAGCAGTTTGCCAAGTTTATATTTCTTGATCCAGGTTTCGTAGCGTTCGTTCAGGCTTTTGAGGTAGTCGAGGCGGATCGACTCTTCGTATTCGCGTCCCCTTTTCTGGATCTGATTTACCAGGTTGGGTACTGATGACCTGAGGTAGATGAGCAGGTCCGGTGCCTGGATAAATGAAGTCATGAGTTCGAAGAGCGCACTGTAATTTTCAAAATCACGCGTGGTCATCAGGTTCATGTGATGCAGGTTGGGTGCAAAGATGTAAGCATCCTCATAAATGGTCCTGTCCTGTATTACTGTCTTGCCGCTTTTGCGGATCTCGACGATCTGTCTGAAGCGGCTGTTCAGGAAGTATATCTGCAGGTTGAACGACCAGCGTTGCATATCTTCGTAAAAGCTATGGAGGTAGGGGTTGGTTTCAACATCCTCGAAATGAGCTTCCCAACCAAAATGTTTTGCCAGCAAACCCGTCAGGGTTGTTTTTCCGGAACCTATATTACCTGCTATAGCGATGTGCATGTTTTGAATTTTTGACTAAAATAAAAAAAAATTGCAAGGGTTGAGTGTTGAGTGTTGGGTTATTTTCAATATTTGATACTCGATACTCATTACTCTCTTCTCATTTAATATCATATAACACAAGCTTATCCTTCTTCAGCATGTAAAGCTTCTGAGGGTCGCGACTCAGACAAACCGAGACTGACTTAGCATCATTCATGGGCAGGACTGTTGAACTGAGTTCATTCAGACGGGTATCATAGATGCTGATGGTATCTTTTTCAACAAAGATCAGCTTGTTGTCGAACACCTGGAAGGATGCCAGGTCCTTGACAGGGATGGTTTTAAAATAGCTTCCGTATTTATCAAAAATGAGAATGCCCGTGGCCGGGTCGTTCAGATAGAGATAATTGTCACGTTCGAGCATATAATTCGGTTGCGGAGTAAATCCGGTCACCTGCTGGAGGTTGCCTGATCTTTCACTGATCTGGAGCCCCTGTGTAATCCTGATCAACTCAAAGTTCGTCGGATCATATACCCAGAAGGCACCCTGGTATGAGGCGCAAGCCAGCGTGGCCAGGCTCAGCCCAAGGCTGTTCAGGTCGATGGTACTGGAGGTCAGGCTGAGACTTTGATCGAGAAATTCTACCTGGCCGAAAGCCTTGTAATAAATAAAGACTTTGAAGGGGTCCTGTATATCTATAAAGGTAATATCCCCCGAAAACAGGTTGGTGTAGGTATGCAGTTTCTCACCCTCGGGATTGTATTTGATCAGCTGGTTGTCGTCCACAAGGAAAATGTTCCCAAGCTCATCACTGCGAATAAAATCGCCCTGAGTATCGATCTGCCCGGTTTGAACATAACCTTCGTCTCCGGTGATAAGGATTACAGAAAATATGATCAGTAATATGATGTTTTTGAGGATGCTCATCCAATCATTTTAAGGATTTCTTCCACGTATTGCCTGTCGTTGGCCAGGCGGGGTACTTTATTCTGGCCACCCAGTTTGCCCCTTTTTTTCATCCAGGTGTAGAACGTCTTTTTGGGCAACTTTCGTACAATGGGCTTGCGCAGAATCAAATCATGGTAGCGCTTGGCCTCATAATCTGAGTTGAGTGATTTTAAGGCATTGTCGAGGGTTTCGATGAAATACTCCAGGTTGTCGGGCTCTTTGCTAAACTCTATCAGCCATTCATGGGCAGCATTTTCTTTTCCATTCAGGTAGACAGGAGCGGCCGTATAATCACTGATGACAGCATGGCATTTGGTGCTGGCCACTTCGAGTGCCTTTTCAGCATTGTCGACAATCAATTCCTCTCCAAAAGCATTGATGAAGCTCTTGGTCCTGCCGGTGATCTTTATCCTGTAAGGAACGATATCCGTGAACATAACGGTATCACCGATCATATACCTCCAGAGGCCGGCATTTGTAGTGATTAACATGGCATAATTTATACCAATTATTACTTCACTGAGAGGGATAGCCTTTGGATGTTCTTTGTCTATCTCATCCATGGGAATGAACTCATAATAGATGCCATAATCGAGCATCAGCAGGAGATCGTCCTTATCAACCTCTTCCTGTATCCCGAAGAAGCCTTCAGATGCGTTATAGGTATTCCTGTATTGCATGCCTTCTTTTGGGATCAGTGATTCGAACTGTGAGCGGTAAGGACCAAAATTTACACCTCCATGGAAGAAGACTTCCAGGTTTGGCCATACTTCAATAATATTCTCTTTTCCGGTGATCTCTAAAACGCGGTTGAGCAGGAGCAAGGTCCAGGATGGTACTCCCGACAGGCTGGTCACGTTATGAGGGATGGTGGTGCGGGCCATCTTTTCAATCTTTTCTTCCCATTGTCCCATGAGGGCCACGGAACGCTTGGGCACACGGGCAAACTCTGCCCAGTGTGGAAGCTTCTGTATGATCAGGGCAGAAAGGTCACCGACATAGTATTCTTCGTTGTTGACTTCTTTAATGGTATGGCTGCCACCCATAGCCAGGCCGCGGCCATCGAACATATAAGAGTCGGGATTGCTGTGCATATAAATGGAAAGCATGTCCTTCCCGCCCTTGAAGTGACATTCCTCCAGGGATTCAGGACTCACGGGGATGTACTTGCTCTTATCACTTGTGGTGCCTGACGACTTGGCGAAAAGTTTGATATCCGTGGGCCAGAGCACATTCTGCTTGCCGGCCATGAGCTGCTCAATATCCTCCCTGACGGAATCATAGTCGTTGATAGGAAGCCTCTCCCTGAAGGTTGAGTAACTATTGATAGTGGCAAAATCATAGCGTTTGCCATATTCCGTATCCTTCGCGGTGGTGATAAGCCGCTTGAACCACTCATCCTGCACATCATGCGGGTACTTCATGAAAAGCTCGATCTGGTGAAAGCGCTTTTTCATCAACCATGTTATGACAGAATTGATCAGGGCCATGTTTCGGATTTAGGGAAACCAAAAATACGAAAAATTGCTTGAATCAGTTGAATCAATTGAATCGGTTGAATCGGTAAGTAGGTCCTAATTGTCATCCTGAGGCCGGTGAAGCGTAGTGACACGGCTGAAGGAAGAGTTTCGAATGGCAATTGGAAGGTAAGCACCACCTGCGTCGTTATGCAGTACGCCGGTGGTCTGTACATGTCGGCTTTCTGCACAACGCTAATAGGATCATTCCAATATTATTCAACCAGGTGCCAATGAATCCTTCCCCACCTTTGCTTACGCTACGGCGTGTCAGGATGACAATTTTTATCTATTATCTTTGCTCTATGCTAAGCTTCCCCAACGCCAAAATAAATCTTGGCCTGCATGTGCTTCGGAAACGTGAAGATGGCTTTCATGAAATAGAAACTGTCTTCTACCCAATAGATATGCACGACAGCCTTGAGATAAGGCCTGCGGTGCAAACTACATTTAATTTTAGTGGCCCTGAGTTGGCAGAAGGGGAAAACATCGTTTTGAAGGCATACCATTTGATGGGGCAGGAATACGGCATCCCGCCGGTCGAAATACACCTGCTCAAACACATCCCGGCAGGTGCCGGACTGGGAGGAGGATCCTCAGATGCTGCACACAGCCTGGTCATGCTGAACGATCTATTTAATCTTGACATCAGCCCCGCTGAACTTGAAAAGCTGGCAGCGGAATTAGGTAGCGACTGCGCTTTCTTCATTCGCAACAAGCCTGCCCTGGCTTCCGGCAGGGGAGAGCTTCTCGAAGATATCGATCTGGACCTGTCAGGTTATGAGATAAAGGTGATCAAACCAGATATACATATCAGCACACCTGAAGCCTATGGAATGGTCAAGCCAATGGATGTGCGTCCATCCCTCCGGGAGATCATACAAAAGCCTGTCCACGAATGGAAGGAAGTCATGGTAAATGATTTCGAAAAACCCATCTTTGAAAAGTATCCGGAAATTCGCGAGCACAAAGAATCACTATATGCCCAGGGTGCCGTTTATGCTTCCATGAGCGGTAGCGGATCAGC
>JAOZTN010000005.1:6385-10998 GCA_029942245.1 Bacteroidales bacterium
AATCACTATATGCCCAGGGTGCCGTTTATGCTTCCATGAGCGGTAGCGGATCAGCTGTATACGGGCTGTTCACCAGGCATTGAGCATTTTGCAACAATGAAACAATGAAACAGTGAAACAATGAAACAGTGAATCTATTTCTGCGCTGTCCACAACAACACCAACCCAATAACTGCAAACACAAGGTTCGGTATCCACGCCGCAAAGAAAGGTGAGAGGTTGCCGAAGGTGGCAAATACCATAGATACCTGCATAAAGAGGATGTAGGTAAAGGTGAGGCCGATGCCCAGTCCCAGGTGCATGCCGATACCTCCGCGCATCTTACGGCTCGAAAGGGTCACGCCGATGAGGGTGAGTATGATGGTGGCGAAGGGGGCCGCAATACGTTTATGCCTTTCAATATCGTATCCCTTGGCTTTTACGGAACCTTTCAGGCGTTCTTCCTCGATACGGTCACGTAGTTCCCAGTAATTCATCTCCTCGAAGTCTTCTTTCTTTTCATAAAGGTCGTTTGGGCTTAAGCTGAACAGGGTATCCAGCCTGTTTCCCCTGACCATGCTTTCCTTCAGATTGTCAATCACCCTGATGGTATAATTGTCGATAGACCAAAAATTATTGGTGCTGTCCCAGCGAAGGCGGTCGCCCATCATCTTATAAACAAGTTTGTTGCCATCGAACTTTTCCATGCTGAACTTGATCCCGGTATTGGTTTCGCTGTTGAAATTTTCCAGGTAAACATAGGTGTTGGGAGCAATCTTCAGGTGGATATTCCTTTGCTTGTCCCTGTCGAGGTTCTCCATATACCTGTCCTTAAACTCCCTTCGCTTGATATTGGTCTTGGGGATAAGAAAATTCCCGAGGTAAAACGACATCAGGGCAAGGAAGACCGCTGAGATAAAATAAGGCCTCAGGAACCTGTAATAGCTTACTCCACCGCTGAGGATGGCCACAATTTCTGTGTTGGAGGCCAGCTTGCTGGTGAAGAAGATCACCGAGATAAAGGTGAACAGATAAACAAAGAGGTTGATAAAGTATGGGACGAAATTCAGATAATAGTCAAAGATGATCTCACTGAGCGGAGCGTCTTTCTCCAGGAACTCATCAATGTTCTCCGAGATGTCGAAGATAATCACGATAATGATCAGCAGGGAGATGGCATAGAAGAATGTCCCGAGGAATTTCTTGATGATGTATATATCGAGGAGCTTCATCCTGTGCTTATAATCTTGTCGTTACTTTTTTCACCATGGCATCTTTCCAGCTGCTGAATGTGCCGGCCTTGATCTGTTCCCGGGCTTCACCCACCAGCCATAAATAGAAGGCCAGGTTGTGCAGGCTTGCGATCATGCCGCCCAATAGCTCCTTGGCTTTAAACAGGTGACGCACATAGGCCTTTGTATATTGCTGATCGACAAATGATGTCCCTTCCACATCGAGTACGGAATAGTCATCCTTCCATTTGTTGTTCATCATATTCAGGAAGCCTTTCTTAGTGAATATCATGCCGTTCCTGGCATTCCTGGTGGGCATCACACAATCGAACATGTCTACGCCCAGAGCAATGCTTTCCAGGATGTTGGCCGGTGTGCCCACACCCATAAGATAACGTGGCCTGTCTTTGGGTAGTATGCCGCAAACAAGCTCAGTCATTTCGTACATCATTTCATGTGGCTCGCCTACCGATAATCCTCCTATGGCATTGCCTTCTGCCCCGAAGCTGCTGATGGCTTCCGCCGAAGCTACCCTCAGGTCGCGGTAGGTGCTGCCCTGAACGATAGGGAAGAGGGCCTGTTCATGCCCGTAAAGTGGCTCCGTTGCCTTGAACTGATCAAAGCAGCGCTTCAGCCATCGGTGGGTGACCCCCATAGAGTTTTTGGCGTAATCGTAGTCACAGGGATAAGGAGTACATTCATCGAAGGCCATAATGATATCGGCACCGATCAGGCGCTGTATGTCCATCACATTTTCCGGTGTAAATTCATGTCTGGAACCATCGATATGTGATTGAAAGGTGACCCCTTCTTCTTTCAGCTTCCTGATCTCGGTCAGGGAATACACCTGGTAACCGCCGCTGTCGGTGAGCATGGGTCTGTCCCAGCCTATGAACTTATGCAGGCCTCCGGCCCTGTGAATAATGTCTGTTCCGGGACGGAGATAGAGGTGGTAAGTATTTCCAAGGATGATCTGTGCCTTCACATCGTCACGCAGGTCGCGTACATGCACAGCTTTTACATTGGCTGCAGTACCTACCGGCATGAAGATGGGTGTCTCCACCTTGCCATGTCCTGTTTCCAGTGTCCCTGCACGGGCACTGGAGGCTTTATCTGTATTATGAATTATAAACTTCATGATGTTTATAAAAAATCATTCAAAGATAAATTTTATTCGTGAAGATTAAATACTTTCGTCCAAACACCAATGAGATGCAGATTCCTTACTTCCCACATGATATCCTTGAGCAGGCTCTCATGCTGGTATATTTTCTGCTTTTCTTTATCCAGATGCTGTATTTCTGGGTGTTCTTCAGGCGGCTGGTTTTTTTCAGGAATAAAGAATTAGACCATTCGGGTGAGGCCGTCTCTGTGGTGATCTGTGCCAGGAATGAATATTTCAACCTGAAGAACAACCTTCCGCTGGTCCTGGAACAGGATTACCCTGACTTTGAAGTGGTGGTGGTGAACGATAACTCCCAGGACGAATCACTTGAGCTCCTGCAGGAGATGGCCAGGGGGAATAGCAAACTGAAGATTGTAAATTTAAGCCAGGAGCTGAACTTCTTTACCGGGAAAAAGTTCCCCCTTTCGCTGGGTATCAAGTCTGCTGCACATGATATTCTTTTATTGACAGATGCCGACTGCAAGCCATCCTCAGACCGATGGATCAGGAATATGGCATCGAAATTCCGCGGCGACACAGAGATCGTGCTGGGTTACGGTGCTTATGAGAGAAAAGGCAGCTTGCTGAATATGCTCATCCGCTATGAAACCCTCTGGGCAGCCATACAATATCTGTCCTATGCTTTAAGCGGCCGTACCTATATGGGTGTTGGAAGAAATATGGCCTACCGCAAATCCCTTTTTATAAAGAACAAAGGCTTTTCTTCGCATTATACCGTGGCTTCCGGCGATGACGACCTATTTATTAACAGCGTGGCGACAAAGAAGAATGTTGCGATTGAAGTCGGGCATGAAAGCCATACGGTATCTGTCGCACACACTTCGACAGGAGCCTGGGTGAAACAGAAGCGGCGGCATCTTACAACCTGGAAATATTATCGCGGAAGATTTAAACGATTGCTGGGCATATGGTCGCTCAGCCAGGCACTGTTTTATGTATTTTTTGCGGTGCTGCTTCTGCTTGGATATAATATCATCATCACAGGTGGAATTTTATTGCTTCGGATTGTTAGTTACTTGTTAATTACTAAAATGAGCATGAACCGGCTCAACGAAAGAAAATTATTAGTATTTTCGCCTATAGCGGAATTGTTCCTGATCATATTCTATCCTGTTCTCAGCCTGGTAAATGTGTTCAGCAAAACGAATAAATGGAAATAAACCCGAACCTCACCGACAAGGCCACGCGCGATTTTCAGCTGGTACAGGCTGCCATTACCGATGGCGACCAGCGTGCCTACGCTGCCTTGATGAGCAATTACCGGGACTCCCTTTATTTTATGCTGCTGAAGATGACCAACAATGCCAGCGATGCTGACGATTTGACCATTGAGGCATTCGGAAAGGCATTCAAGAAGCTGGAACAATACACACCCGACTATGCTTTTAGCACCTGGCTGTTCAAGATTGCTTCCAACAACTGCATAGACTTTATGCGGAAGAAGAAGAAGCGTACTTTTTCCATCGACAGCAGCCCTAATGGAGAAGAAGGCAATGAGCTGGCCAACTACCTGCCCTCCGACGGGCCAGACCCGGAAGAAAAGGTGATAAAAAAGGAAAAAATGGTCATGATGCGTGAGGTGGTAGAGAAGTTGAAACCACATTATCGTAAACTGATCGAATTACGCTACTTCAAAGAGTACTCCTATGAGGAGATCGCGACTGAACTTGAGCTACCACTCGGTACGGTAAAAGCACAGCTCTTTCGCGCCCGTGAGTTCATTTCCAATATTATGAGGAATATCCCGGAGAATTACTAGGGTCACAAGATTTCACATATTCCGACAGTTCCTTTCCGAAGTCTACATCCAGATCAAGCAGACTGTAATCCATCTTCTGGTTATTGAGGTATTGCAATATGAGATACGTACTATCTTCATCAGCCGGATGTATGCCGGCAAAGAAGAAGCCCAGCTTTTCAAATTCTTCCGTCAGGATCGCAGTATAAGGAGCGGGCCAGTGAAATGATGGTTTCGAGCGGGTAGGTTTTCATGCTTTATAATAGATCTGATTAAACCCAAAGATAAAGAATTAGTTGTAATTTTGCTCCCTGCATAAGCATAGATTAACAGATATATTTCGAATAATGGAACTTGCTTATTTTCAGGAAAGCATATGCGCAGGTATTCCGGAAAAGCTTCCGGAGCCAAGCGCAATAGACAGAGGAGTTAGCCACGCCCCACTCAGAAAAGAGATATTGAATGGCGCGGAGAAAAA
>JAOZTN010000005.1:11098-19686 GCA_029942245.1 Bacteroidales bacterium
GAGGAGTTAGCCACGCCCCACTCAGAAAAGAGATATTGAATGGCGCGGAGAAAAAACTTGCCGAATAAAGTAGATGAAAGGCTATTGAATAAGGCAAAAGGAACAAGTAAGCAGTAGCCAGCAACAATTATCATTAAAATATGATAGGATGAGTGAAAATATAGACAATTCAAAATTCAGGAAATCAAAACTGAAAGAACTGATTCTGAAACTCCATGAGGGGGAGGACCAGGAAAAAGTCCAGGAAGAGCTAAAAGACAGCTTAAGATCAGTTCCATATGGGGAAATTATTGAAGTTGAGCAGGAACTGATAGAGGAAGGACTTCCCGAAGAAGAGGTGCTGAGACTGTGTGATATACATTCTTCCGTCCTCCATGGCAGCGTGGACCTGTCTTCTGCACAAGAAATTCCTGATGGTCATCCGCTGGATGTTTTAATGCAGGAAAATAAGGCTTTGAATGCACTATGCAGCGAAACAAATATGTTGCTTGCTGTTTTGAATGTTGCCGATGAAGCTGGCATCCCTGAGTTTGTGATTGATCTAACTTCAAAATTCAATCAACTCATTGATGTTGATAAGCATTACCAGCGTAAAGAATACCTGGTCTTTCCATTTCTCGAAAAAACCGGGATCACCGGACCCCCAAAAGTAATGTGGGGAAAGCATGATGAGATCAGAGAACAGCTGAAAGGGAGCCTGGAAATTTTGAACACCCCTGATATTGAAAAGGACGACCTTATTGTATCAGTCGAATTGATACTTAAACCAGCTGTAAAAGGTGTTTCCGAAATGGTTATAAAAGAAGAAGAGATACTTTTCCCTATGCTGATGGATGCACTCAGCGATTCTGATTGGTATGAAATTCAGAAACAATCGCTGGAGATAGGCTTCTGTCTTATCGATCCAAAAGAAGGCTGGAAGCCCGAAGGGATAGAAGAGGAAGATATTAATATGCTTCAGAAGGAAGGCGGAAACATACAACTGCCTACAGGAGGCTTTACCACTGAAGAGCTTTTGGCGATCCTGAATACAATGCCTGTCGACATGACCTTTGTGGACAAGGAGGATAAAGTAAAATACTTCTCACAAAGCAAAGACAGGATATTTCAAAGGAACAGGGCCATCATCAATCGTGATGTGCGGCATTGCCATCCCCCGGCAAGTGCCCATATTGTTGATAAGATCATTGAGGATTTCAAAAGTGGCAAACAGGACAAAGCACCATTCTGGATCAATATGGGTGGTAAGCTGATCCTTATTGAATATTTTGCTTTGCGCAATGAAAAAGGAGATTACCTGGGGACTTTAGAAGTATCACAGGATTTGACAGAATACAGGGCCCTGGAAGGAGAGCAGCGAATATTATCATACAAATAGAAAAAATGGAAAACAAGAACGAATTAATAATAACACCTAGAACTAAAGTGTTGCACCTCATCGAATCATATCCACAATTAGAGGATGTGCTCATTGAATATGTGCCGGCTTTTAAGAAATTAAAAAATCCGGTCCTGAGGAAAACAGTTGCAAAGATAGCTACACTGCAGCAAGCAGCTGCTATAGGTAATGTAAAAGTAGAAGATATGATAAACAGGCTAAGAAAAGAAGTAGGCCAGGATAAGGTAACAGACAGTACTGTATCAGGCTATAATTATTTAAAACCTGAATGGTTTTCAGAAAATCTTATTGTAACGGAATTTAGTGCAGTAGAGATGCTTGCGCGGGGAGAACACCCTGTAAACCAGGTGATGGCAGATTTGAACATTTTAGATCAGGGTAAGATATATAAGCTAATAACTCCGTTCTTGCCTGCACCACTTATTGACAAAGCTGCAAGCCTGAGTTGCCGGCATTGGATTGATAAAATTTCTGAAAATGAATTTTGTATATATTTCATTAAATAAAATTCTTCTTCCAGTATAATGGGCCCGCGAATTAAATTATCAGTATGAGAACAATTGTAGCAACTTTACTGCTTTTTTTGACTGTCTCTGCTTGTACAAGTGACAGGCATGATGTGAGTGATGAGTCTACGGATCAAGCTATTTCCACTCACGCCCAGACCATGGCCACCCTTTACAATTATTATGCAGATGAATACAGGGCACTCAGCTATCAGGCATTTAATATTGCAAAGGAAAGGATCGATGCTATACGGCAGGATAACCCGACAAATGAAAATCTTGCCATCGTGGTGGACATTGACGAGACCCTGCTCGACAACAGTCCCCATCAGGCACTGATGATCGTGAGCGACAGCAGCTATCCCTTCATGTGGAACGAGTGGTGCGACCTGGCAAAGGCAAGCCCTGTTCCGGGTGCACTTGAATTCCTGCAATATGCAGATGAACAGGGCTTTAATATCTTCTATGTCTCTAATCGTAAGAAAAAATATGTGCAGGAGAGCAGCATGAAGAACCTGATAAATCTGGGTTTCCCACAGGTCACCGAGGAGCACTTCATGCTCAGGATGGAGCGCACAGAAGAGAACCCAAACCCATCAGATAAACAGGCCCGCAGGGATGTGATCGCCGGTTTGGGCCTTGAAATAGTCTTGCTGATAGGCGATAACCTGGGCGATTTTTATACGGATGAACGTAGTCAAACTGCCAGAGCTGAGCAGCTGGAATCTTTTAAGAATGAATTTGGTCATAAGTTCATTATTCTCCCCAACGCCATGTATGGAAATTGGCCGGGAAGCATTGGCATTTCCGATGGCGCTTCCATGGATTCCCTGCTCAGAAACATGACCACCGTCTTTGAATAGCAGTGGGGCATTCGTAGTTAATAAAATTTCTGCGGCGCTGGTATAGATTTTTCTATATTTGGCGCATGGACATTACACAAATCAGACAGGAACTTTCCGAAAAGGTGAAAACCATTCCTCCCATTGGAAAGAAATTAAAATTTAAGCTTGATGAACACTTCATCGTCATCGATGGTGAAGGCGATATAAACCAGCTGTACGACACTGATGAAGAGGCAAACTGCACTATCAGTATGAGTATCGAAACTTACGGCAAGTTGCAGCGGAAGGAGATCAAACCCATGATTGCTACGCTGACAGGGAAATTAAAGGTTAAGGGCGATATTGGCCTGGCTCAGAAACTCAAACAATTGATGTAGATCATGACCAAACAACCATCACTCCGTGTACAAAGAACTTCAATGCTCAACATCATCAACGGTGCTGGCTATGCATTGAAAAAAGTCAGGCTGGATCCTTTCAGGATCAACGCAGACAGTATTATATCCAGGGCGAAAAAGAAAGCAAACTTTTCAGCTAGTATTCCTAAAGCTGAGGAAGGCTTAAGGAAGCTGGTGTACTCTATTACGAATGAGAGTCATCCGAACCCTTTCGGCGCCCTGGCGGTGAAAGGCCTTTTGGAAAGAATACTTTACGGTCGCTATATGATCGAACAGGAAATGGCGAAAAAGCCCTGGATAGAGGATCAGCGTATAGAACAACCGGTATTTATTATTGGGATGCCCCGGACAGGCACAAGCATCCTGCACGCCATCCTGCATGAAGATCCTGCACACAGGTCGCCACTGGCATGGGAATGCCTTTTGCCTTACCCTGCTGCCACACCGGAGACGTTCAAAGATAATGCACAGTTCAGGACCATTGAAAAGGAATTTGGACAGCTCTTTAAGCTTGTTCCCGATTTTCAGCGCAAGCACTATATGGCGGTGGATTCCCCCCAGGAGTGCCTCGGGATTACAGCATTTGATTTTAACAGCTTCCAGTTTTCGGCACAGTTATACCTTCCATCATATATGAAGTGGTTCTCCGACGATTCGGATATGCTGGGTACCATGCGTTTTCATAAAAGGTTTCTGCAATATTTGCAGTCGGGCGGAGTTAAAAGTGAGCGCTGGCTGCTTAAGTCGCCGGTCCACCTGAGGAGACTGGATGAGATATTCGAGGTTTATCCTGATGCCCGCATTATTATGACGCATCGTGGACCATCTGACATAGTCAGCTCTACGGCCAGCCTGATCTCATCCGTCAGGACCTTATACAGTGACCGGGAAGATCCAAATGTGACCGGGCAGGAGCAAGCCATGCTCTGGAGCAAGTACTTCGACCGATTTATCGAAAGCAGGAAAGCCCTCGATAAAGAACATCAGATCATCGACCTGAAATTTGAAGACTTCGTGGTGGATCAGCTAGGGACTATCAGAAAGATCTATGAGCGTTTTGGCTGGGACCTGAGTGAAGAGGCAGTGAAAAATTTCGAAGGCTTCCTGGCGGAAAATCCAAGGGAAAAGCATGGCAAACATGAGTATTCTCTGGATAACTTTGGTTTAAAGGAAGATGAGGTGAACAGGCAATTCAGCCGGTATCTTGAATTTTACCAACAACTTTAATTACATCACATGGAATATAAAAGCAAAGCAGCCCTGGAGTATTTCCTGGACGTGATCAGGAATGCCGACCAGACTTTTCTCGATCCTGAAAAAGTCATTGACGAACAGGGCAGGGTAGATGGATATCAGCATATCTTCCATCTGCTCCGCACCAGTATTGACTTTTACCTCTTTAATGATCCCCTGCGGCCTGATTTTATGCTGCTGGCCAATCCCCATCACAAAGTGCTGGGCGATAATGTAGATGCAGTGTATTATTTTACCCAGGTAAGGGGCGATCAGGAATATATAGTTCGGGGCAAACGATTCGACAGTTGCTACCTTTCTTTTTGCCTGTATGGCGGTGACCCGGATGGCGAACTTGCAGATCGTGTGACCCGGAATGTCAATCACAGGGATATCGAATTCGAGGCCGATGGAAGCTTCGAGATCAAGTTCACACCGGACCCCAAAGGCAGGAATGAGTTTAAGCTGGATGAAGATGCTGTGACCCTGTTCACACGCGAGTATTTCTTCGACAGGCCAAATAGTAGCGAAAGTGAGCTTTCGGTTGAGAATACAAAGCTTCAAGAAGCACCAAAACCCCTGGATGATGAAGAACTGGCTCGCCGCATTCGTATGATGGCGACCTTTTTTGAACAGACCACCTGGATCGCTCCGCTGCCTGTTGATTTTCCATTGAACGATTTTTTACCGCCTTTTGCCTTTGAGGCCGATCAGGGTGGATGGGGAACCGTTGATAATATCTATTGTTTCGGACGCTACAGCCTGGAAGAAAATCAATACCTGAAGATCAGGTTTACCTCACCAGAATGCTGTTATTGGGGTATACAAACCTGGAACTTCCTGATGCAGTCGACCGACTATAAAAACTACAAGGTGTGTATTAACAAAGGGAATGCTGTGCCGGGTGATGACGGTAGTTTCACTGTTTGCTTGTCGCACAGGCCAATGGATGTCGATAACTGGATTAGCACCGCTGCCTATAAAGAGGCCATTATTTTTTGCCGCTGGCTGCTGGCTGAGGAGATGCCGGAGCAACCTACCGTAGAACTTCTTGAAATATAAAAAAAGTGCTCCTCCGGAGGAAGAGCACTTTTACTTATTTCTTATGCAGGATTAGCGTGCGAGTGTTACGCGCTTTGTGATTACCTGCTCATTTACCAGTACCTGTACAAAGTATATCCCGTTTTCGAGATTGTCACCGCTGATGCGGATGCTTTGCTCGCCCGGTGCATGCATGCCCTCATCCGACTGGTACACCAGTTCGCCAAGGATATTATACATATTCACATTGATTTGGCTAACCTTATTGGTATTGATAACCATATTGGTATAATTGCTGAAAGGGTTGGGGTATACCAAAACTTCAGCTTCTGTAGCTACATCCTCGATGCCAAGGTCGTTGTCGGTGCTGAAGTCGGTAGCAATGCTGTAGCCGAAATCGCCAATACCCCTGAGAATGATGGTCCCGCTGCCATGGAAGAGCGCAAAGAATTTATCGCCAAGTCCATCGCCACCGGTATCATAAAAGTAGAATTGGTAGCATGAAAGGTCATCCAATTCAAATGATTCCTCAATGATTCCATTTGGTGTTGTATAAGGACCACCTGAGTACAATACAGTGCCCATGTCATCCATAAGTTCCCAGCTAGATTCACCTGGATTACCATCAAGCATGATCATGAGGCTGACATCGGTAGGAACTGGTACCGGCTGCTCAATCATCATATGGATAGTATCATTCAGTGGAAATTGGTCTGGATTTCCACTTGGGTTTTCGGAATAAATGGTGATTGTATTCATTTCTTCAACAGGAAATGAAAAAGAAGGCAGGTCAATATCAGTACTTCCAAGGAAAGGAATGCTCCCTGTCCAGTCGTAAGTAGCAAGTTCGTTGCCATTCACCAGGCATTTCAGTGTAAGGGAACTCAGGTCTGTATTTCCGTGGTTACGTAAAGTAACAGTGGGAGTGCACATTCCGGCACATGTTGCTTCAGGGATATTTGACATGCTGATCATAGATACATCATAATCATTTACGTTGCCAAACTCCATCATGTCTTTTTTGCTGGCATTCAGGATCTGTTTAGTATCATTGTCCTGCAGGAAGATCACGAGCTCACAGTGCTCGGTTACCCAGCTTGGATCCAGCGAGAAACTATAGTTATGCTCGATGGTGTTTCCTCCTGAAAAATCAAGAGAGATGCCGCTGGAAGAAGGTACCATCATACGCTGAACAAAGTTCAAGTGTGTTTGTCCCTGCCAGTAATCCTGAATTTCTGATTCAGTCACCACGCAGTGAAGACGGACATTTGAGCCTGCATATGGGTCAACCATTTCAATAGTTACATCAACATTAAAATCGATCAGGCCTGATGATGAGCCCTGCATGTCAATTGAAAATGATGATGGAACAGTAATCTTCTGGTTATACTTTGTCAAATATTGTGGATACATGCTGTTACTGGCACTTCCACCGATAACTTTGGTTTGGCCGTCGAATACAGCGGTTGGATAACTTGTAATACTGTAATATGAATTCCTGGCATTGGAGGCATTATGTGTATATGCATCGCCATTATGATTTTCGATAATGGCAACATCATGTCCGTTGGCTACCAGGTCGTCAGCACCCATGGCTGCTCCCGGGCAATAAGGGCACCAGGTTCCTGTACCGATCTCTACCAGTACTTTGTCGCGTTGGATTTGCTGCGTGAAGGCAAAGCTGATGCCGATCAGCAGTGCGAAGAGAGTTGTGATTGTTTTTTTCATAGTATCTTCTTATTACGTTTTAGAGTCAAAATAGTTTTGGTCTGCAAAGTTAATCATTTTGAATATGAAGCTCATAAATAATATTATATATATCAATAGCTAACTATAATTTAATGTTTTTTAAGGAGTAACTAAGGAATTTGTATTAATTTTGCAGTAGAAATAAATAACAACTAAATCCACGTATTATGAAAAAACTATTACTCCTTATTGCAGTATTAATGACATCATCAATGCTGTTTTCACAATCGATCATGACTACCTGGGAGTCTTTGCCTACAGCTGCTTTCCCAATGATCAGCATTAATGGCGCTCCAACAGATATGGAGATTGTCAGCCATATCAGGGTAACCAATATCGGATCAACACCCATGAAGGTTAAAGTAGCCAGGGAAATTATTTATCAGGTTGACCTGACCGGCCACCAGTTTTGCTGGGCAGAAGCCTGCTATCCACCTGACACTGACACTTCTGGTAACTTTCAAAGTTTAGCCCCGGGTGAGTCAACTGACGAGTTCTCAGGCCATTTACAGCCAAACGGAACATTTGGTATTTCTACCATTAAGTACACTTTCTTCGATATAGATAATCCTGCCGAGGCAGTATCAGTCATCATACTTTATAACAGCCTGTTTGAACTCAGTTGTGAGGCAGGGGACTTAGTTTCACCTCATGCGAGGATGATCAGCGGTACTCCGGGTGAAGTTATGAGTGGGAATATTGCTATACATAATTATTCTCCTGCTCCACTGAATATGGTAGCATTCAAACAACCCCTTTCCATTGTAGAAAATACAACCAACTGGTTCTTTTTCGATGGAGTAGAGTATCCCTTTGGAACCGATACTTCCGGATTGGTAACTATTCCGGGCAGTACCACTGATGAGTCTTTTGAATTTTTCTATGATGCCGACGGCCATCCGGGTGTTTCCCAGATGATCTATGTATTTAATGATCCAACTATTCCAGGGAATTATGCAATTTATATGATTGGCTTTTCCGATAATACAGGCATCAGCGATGATATCCTGGCCAACACTACCTTCTCACCGGCTTATCCTAACCCGGCAGATAATTTTGTATCATTCAACTATGATATTCCGAACGAAGTGAAACAAGCCGACCTCCTCATTACCAACCTGCTTGGTGCAGTGGTTTATGAAGGCAGCCTGCAGGGACTGACAGGAACAAAACGCATCGACGTTTCCAACCTGACTGAAGGCATCTATTTTGCCACCCTGAAACTCGATAACGAGATTGCTATTTCACAGAAGATTTTGGTTCAATAATAGGAAACTGAAATTCAAAAAAACCCTCTGCCGGAAGGCGGAGGTTTTTTTTTGGTGTGTGGTATGTGGTGTGTGGTATGTGGTGTGTGGTATGTGGTGTGTGGTATGTGGTGTGTGGTATGTGGTTCGTGGTACGGGGTATTAAATAC
>JAOZTN010000005.1:19786-29668 GCA_029942245.1 Bacteroidales bacterium
TGGTGTGTGGTATGTGGTGTGTGGTATGTGGTTCGTGGTACGGGGTATTAAATACCGAAAGCTTCTTTGATCTTCTCTACGTAATCCATTTTTTCCCATGCGAAGAAGCTCACCTTCTTCTTAAAGGAGTTCCGATGTCCGTTTGAGAAGTCTTCAGTTTTATCCGGGTTGTAATACACTTCAACTTCTTCTTCGAAAGGGTCACGTCCAAAATGACCGTAAGATGCAGTCTTCTCGAAGATGGGATTCTTGAGGCCAAAACGTTTTACGATAGCATGTGGGGTGAGGTCGAAGATCTCATCCAGTTTTATGGCTATGTCTCCGTCCGCCATAATATTGCCATCGGCATCTTTCACTTTTGCGGTGCCGAACGTATTTACAAAGAGACCAACGTGCTCTTTACGTCCAATGGCATAGGCTACCTGAATAAGCGCTTCATCAGCTACGCCGCCAGCCACGAGGTTTTTGGCGATATGGCGCGTTGCATAAGCTGCGGAACGGTCTACTTTAGAGGCATCCTTGCCTGAGAAAGCACCACCTCCATGGGCGCCTCTTCCCCCATAAGTATCAACGATGATCTTCCTTCCTGTAAGGCCGGTGTCACCATGTGGTCCGCCGATCACAAATTTCCCTGTTGGGTTCACAAAAAGCTTGAAATCACCTTTAAATAGTTTCCTAACATAATCGGGAATATCGCGGCTTTGCTTCACACGTGGTATAAGGATATCCCTGACATCATTTTCTATCTTCTGGAGCATCTCCGAATCATTCGGACCAAAATCATCATGTTGTGTAGATATCACGATGGTATCGATTCGCGCTGCCTTATGGTCGTCGCCGTATTCAATGGTCACCTGTGACTTTGAATCGGGACGCAGGTAGGTCATCTCTTTTCCTTCCTTGCGGATGGCTGCCAGCTCCTGAAGGAAGATCTGTGAAAGCTCGATCGGCATTGGCATATAGTTATCCATCTCCGTGCAGGCATAGCCAAACATCATGCCCTGATCGCCCGCACCCTGATCTTCTTCCTTTTCCCTGTCGATACCCATGTTGATGTCGCCAGACTGTTCATGGATGGTGCTGATCACACCACATGAGTCGGCATCGAACTTATAAGCAGATTTGGTATATCCTATCTTGCGGATGGTCTGCCTTGCGATATCGTCAACATTTACCCATCCCCTGGTCCTGACCTCACCGGCACAAACGACAAGCCCGGTGGTAACGAGGGTTTCACATGCAACCTTGGATTCAGGGTCGTGACGAAGAAATTCGTCCAGCAATGCATCCGATATTTGATCGGCTACCTTATCGGGATGACCTTCCGAAACTGATTCTGATGTAAATAAAAATCCCATTCTATCTTAAATATTTCTGTCTGTTAATATCAATGATTGAGCCCGCAAATGTACAAATACTTCTCTATACGGGGGGGTTGGTGGTGGTAGTAAGTGATTGGAAAACCTCTTCAAGGCTCTTTCCGCCTTTTTTTAATGAACTGATGGTATCATCGGCAACGACCTTACCCAGGTGGATGATCACAGCCCTGTCGCAGATGGCTTCTACCTCCTGCATAATATGGGTTGAGAACAAGACTGTCTTTTCTTTCCCTATCTCCTGTATAAGTGACCTGATCTCCAATAACTGGTTGGGATCCAGTCCGGATGTGGGTTCATCCAATATCAGTACAGAGGGATTATGCAGCAGTGCCTGTGCCAGGCCTACTCTCTGTCTGTAACCTTTAGAAAGGGCTCCTATCTTCTTATTCTGCTCCAGTCCAAGTCCTGTGATATCAATGATCTCGTTTATCCGGCTCTTCTTATTCCTGCCAAGTTTATGAATACCTGCCAGAAAAGAAAGATATTCCCGTACATACATTTCAAGGTAGAGGGGGTTGTTTTCAGGCAAATAACCAACACGCCTCTTCACCTCGATCTCCTGTTCGAAGATGTCGAAACCATCCACACTGGCCTCACCTGAAGTAGGAGGGAGGAAGCAACTGATGATCTTCATCATGGTCGACTTTCCGGCTCCATTAGGGCCGAGCAAGCCAACAACTTCGCCTGCACCTATCTCCAGTGAAACTGAATCCAGTGCCTTTTGCTTTCCGTAGATCTTCGTAATATCAGTGGCTATGATCGACATCTTTCTGTATAATTTGAACCGCGAAAATACTAAATTTCCGCTTCTTGCACCCAGATTTACACAAAATGGGCGTATCCTGATAAAGCGACTTTTGTTATCTTTGCTTCGGTTACAATAAACGTTTAAGGCGTATAAATATTCTTTACTAAATTACTTATGAGGCTGCGACCCTTACTATATATAGTACCGCTTATCATTTTGGTTATGGCACAACCACTGTCATCCCAGACTTTTACACGTATAGATGCAGGCTTTCCGGTTACTCATAAGCCCGCCAATGCCTGGGCTGATGTGGATAATGACGGAGACCTGGATGTATTCCTTGCAGGTCTCGATGAATTTGGGGTCCCCCACGCCGGCATCTACCTGAATGATGGGGGATTTTTCAGCCCGGCTTCAGCATCCATCAACGATGTATACAATGCTTCCTGCGCATTTGGTGATTATAACAATGACGGCCTGGTCGACCTTGTTGTAGGCGGAACGGATGGGTCGGCTGTAACAACACGTATTTACCGTAATGATGGGGCAGGTGCCTTCAGCGATATTGGAGCTGGTATCACCGGCCTTGAGGGAGGTGGCCTCGCCTGGGGCGATTATAACAATGATGGGTGGATAGATCTGCTTTTGAACGGGCGCAACAGCTCTGGCGATCCTGTCAGCACATTATATAATAATGATGGAGGAAATTCCTTTAGTGCTTCAGGTCAATCCTTTAGCGGACTGGCTGAAGGGAGCCTGGCCTGGGCTGATATCGACTTAGATAGCGATCTCGACATCATCATAGTGGGATTGGATGCATCGCAACAAGCTTTAAGCATTATCTACCTTAATAACGAGGGATCTTTTACTCAAATGGGTGCCGGGCTGATCGGTTTACATGGATCAAGCGCAGCCTGGGGCGATTATAATAATGATACATATCCGGATCTGCTGATTACAGGAGCGGCATCCGACGGAATTCCAGCCACACTGGTATATAAAAATAATAACGGCACATCCTTTACTGCACTGGGCGGCCCCTTTACCGGCGTCGCAAATGGTTCCGGGATTTGGGGCGATTTCAATAACGATGGAGACATGGACTTTCTGGTCGCAGGGGAACAGCTACTGAACGGTGGAGGTGGAGGGCCTCCCATGCCTGACCGACCGGCAAAAATTCAGTTATTCATCAATGAGGGAAGCGATCAGTTTCTTTTGCAGAATATTCAGCAAAACGGGATAGAGAATAATGCCATTAGTTGCAGTGATTATGATAATGATTCTGACCTGGACTTGCTGGTATGCGGAGAGATGATCAACTCCATCGGCCTCTTGACTATCAATGCTTTCATCTTTCGTAATGATGGCTCAACTATGAATCTTCCTCCCTCAGCCCCGGACGGCCTTGCTTTTGAGCTTATCGGTGACGAGATGCAGTTTTCATGGAATGCATCTACCGATGATAAAACTCCGGCAGGAGGATTGAATTATAATATGCGAATGGGTACGCAGGACATGAATATGGATGTATTTTCGGCCCATGCAGATCTCAGTGATGGATATCGCCGCATTGCAAGCACGGGAAATACCGGGTCCAATACCTCCTGGTCACTGCTAGATATAGGTTTTGGCGAATACCATGTGTCGGTACAGGCTATCGATCCTTCTTATGCCGGATCCGCATTCTCATCGGATCTTGTCATAGAATTAAGTCCGACAGCTACTTTTACCATGGCTGATACAGTATGTACACTGGAAGAAACAAGCATCACATATACCGGTAATGCATCTCCGGCTGCACAATATAATTGGGATTTCGACGGGGCGGTCATCGTTTCCGGCTCCGGACAGGGTCCTTATATTGTTTACTGGGATACGCAGGGTGACAAAATAGTCGGCCTGACCGTAGAGGAAAATGGTGTTACATCAGACCCATTCAGCTTGGATGTCCTGGTGATAGGCTATCCTGAGATACCGGGATTTATTGCGGGATCAACAGACATATGCCAGGGAACGATCAGCTCCGAATTTGTTGTCCCCCCTATCGCCAATGCTGTGACATATGAGTGGTTCCTGAACCCTTCGGAAGCAGGATTGATAAGCGGTACAGGTATTATCGGAACAGTGGTTTGGGATACCGGATTTCATGGCAATGCATATGTTTTTGTCAGAGGAACGAATTATTGTGGCAGCGGCCCGTATTCAGATAGTCTTGGGGTTGTTATCAGTCCCTTGCCTGCACAAGCGGGACAGCCTGTCGGCCCGTCAGCATTATGCCGGGGCAATGCAAATACCACATATACTACTACCGCTGCTGCTTTTGGGGATAGCTATCAGTGGACTTTGATCCCTGAAGCAGCGGGTGTGATATTCAATAATGGTCTTTCCGCTGAGATCGACTGGGATGGCAGCTATTCCGGGGCGGTGGAACTTTTTGTTTCATCCTCAAATACCTGCGGAACTGGCCCGGCTTCAGATGCTTTAATGATCTCGATAAGCATACCGCCGGAGGCCGATGCCGGTGATGACCAGACGATTGCTTACGGTAACGCTACCCAACTTTCCGGATCTGCCAGCGGAGGTTCAGGTACATACAATTATTACTGGATGCCGGATAGCCTTTTACTCGATCCACATATGGCGAACCCGACAACCCTGGCGCTGGAACAGAGTGCACAATTTACCTTCATAGCCACAGATAATGGGAGCGGCTGTCCCGGATATGATCAGATGGTGGTCACCGTAACCGGGGGACCGCTGATGGTAGATGCCCTGGCTGATCCTGATGAAGTATGCGCCGGCGAACAACTTGACCTTCTTGCACTGGCCAGTGGAGGTACAGGGAATTATACATACTCATGGACATCCAACCCTCCGGGATTTACTTCCATTGAGGCTGCTCCAAGCCATCATCCTGAGGCCAGCACAGTATATTATGTGGAGGTAACTGATGGAGGCGACGTGGTTTTCGACAGCGTGATGGTTACGGTAAATCTGCTTCCTTCGCCTGCCGGGATAATCAGTGGTCCTGACAATGTGTGCGCAGGTGATGAAGACATTTTATTCTCGATCGACCCCGTTGCGAATGCTACACATTACCTCTGGGAGATGGAAGATGGCATTTTTGGAAATAGTGACAGCACCAGTATTTTGCTCAGCATTGCTACCCAATGGATTGTTGCCGGTGGCCAGATTTCAGTGAGCCCGGTAAATGCCTGTGGACAGGGTGAAGTTTCAACAAAAACCCTGATCGTCTGGGATAGCCCGGAGAGGCCCGGCATGATCGCAGGACCAGATACTCTTTGCACAACTACGGATACGCTGAGCACATACACACTGGCAACACCGGTATCTGGTGCTACTGATTATATCTGGGAGCTTCAGCCCATTGAAGCCGGATATATCGAAGGCAACGGGTTAACGGCTATGGCCCACTGGGAAGCCAGCTGGGAGGGTGAAGCACTCATTGCCTGTAAAGCGGTAAATGAATGCGGGAGTTCCGAATATTCTGACCCACTTTTGGTGCATGCCTATTCCTGCCTTGGGATTGAAGATCCGGGCGCAGGTCAAATTAGCCTCCGTATTTATCCCAACCCGGCCAGGGAAGTGTTGAATGTTGAGTGTTGGGTGTTGGGTGAAAAAGAGGAATTAGAGATAAATATTCGTGACCTTTATGGCAGAAAAGTGCTGGGAAAAACTCATCCCGGCCAGGGAATTCTTCTGCTTAGTGTGGATCACCTTAGTGCCGGCATGTATATCATCAGCATTACCGGAAATAGAGGTGTAAAAGTGAGCCGGCGGATGATAGTTTTGGATTAATATTTCCCGTCAGGGCTGCCTCACATTCCAGGAACCGATTTGTGAGCAAATATTTGTTCGTAAATTTTGGTATTCAAAAAACTTAGTTCTATCTTTGCACCCCCATTTTGAGGGATGAAAGAATCAGAAGTAGAAAATTACCGATTATAATGGATACATTAAGTTACAAAACAGTAAGTGCCAACAAGCAAACAGTCAACAAAGAGTGGCTGTTAATCGATGCAGAAGGATTAGTCCTCGGACGTTTGGCATCAGAAGTAGCAAAACTTTTACGCGGGAAGCATAAACCTGAGTTTACACCTCATGTTGATTGTGGCGACAATGTCGTTATCATCAATGCTGAGAAAGTGAAGCTTACAGGGAAAAAGATGGATGACAAGATTTATATCAGATATTCAGGCTATCCGGGTGGACAACGCAGCAGGACTGCTAAAGAAGTGCTCGCTAAATTTCCCGAAAGGCTTGTTGAACACGCTGTAAAAGGGATGCTTCCAAAAAACAGGCTGGGAGCTGATTTGTTCAGGAACCTCTATGTTCATGTAGGTCCGGAACACAATCAAGAAGCCCAGCAACCAAAGAAAATTGAATTAAATACAAATAAATAATCATGGACGTTACGAATACTTTAGGCAGAAGGAAGAAGGCAATTGCTAGGATTTACCTCACAGAAGGTAAAGGAGAGATTACCATCAACAACAGGGATTGGAAAGAATATTTCTCAACATCTATCCTGCAATATGTAGTACAGCAACCTTTTATTCTGACCAATACGGAGTCCAAATATGATCTTAAAGTGAACCTCGACGGTGGTGGTATCTCCGGACAGGCTGAAGCTTTACGACTGGCCATTGCAAGGGCATTGATCAAAATTGACCCTGAGTACCGTCCGATCTTAAAATTGAACGGTCTTCTGAAAAGGGATCCAAGGATGGTTGAGCGTAAGAAGCCTGGCCAGAAAAAGGCACGTAAGAAATTCCAGTTCAGTAAACGTTAATATTACCTGATATCGGATCGTGTTTAGTATCTAAATTGCCAAGACCGTTGACATCAATGCTACTTGGCAATTGCTTTTAAAGAATGTAAACAAACAATTAAAAAAATGGCAAGAACAACTTTTGAAGAATTGTTAGATGCAGGTGTACACTTTGGCCACCTCAAAAGAAAATGGAACCCCAACATGGCACCATATATCTTTATGGAGCGTAGTGGGATCCACATCCTCGACCTTTACAAAACCATGGCAAAACTCGAAGAAGCAGCTTCAGCAATCAAGCAGGTTGCCAAATCGGGTAAGAAGATTCTTTTCGTTGCTACCAAGAAGCAGGCGAAAGAGATTGTTGCCACGCAGGTACAAAGAGTGAACATGCCTTACGTAACTGAGCGTTGGCCAGGTGGTATGCTTACTAACTTTGCAACTATCCGTAAAGCGGTAAGGAAAATGTCATCAATTGACAAGATGATGACACAGGAATTGTACAAACACCTTTCTAAGAGGGAAAAGCTGCAGATCAGCCGTGAGCGTGCCAAGCTGGAAAAACAACTGGGTAGCATCTCCGATCTGAACCGCCTACCCTCAGCAATCTTTGTCGTAGATATCCTGAAGGAAAAAATTGCTATTGCTGAAGCCAGGAAGCTGAACATCCCCACCTTTGCGATGGTGGATACCAACTCAGATCCTACACTGATCGACTTCCCGATCCCTGCCAACGACGATGCATCTAAATCAATACAGCTGATCACCAAACTCATGGTGGATTCAATCGAAGAAGGTCTGACCGAAAGGAAAGTAGAGAAAGACAAGAAAGACCAGGAAGTTGCTGCTGAAGAATTAGCTGCTGCTGCAAAGAGTGAAGAAAAAGTTGCTGAAGAATATGGTGACCTCGAAGACGAAGAAGCTGAAAAGCTTGTGAAAGAAGGTGAAGCCAAAGTGCCGGGGAAAGCCGATGGAACTGATGCCAAGAAAAAAGAAGGTGGCAAACGTCCCAGGAAAACAGTGATAAAACCTAAGAAGTAAATAAGTTGTTAAACAAATAATAGAATATAAGAGATGGCAAATATAACAGCTGCTGAAGTAAACAGCCTGCGTAAAATGACCGGAGCAGGTATGATGGATTGTAAAAAAGCCCTGATCGAGAGCGATGGTGATGCAGAAAAAGCAATCGACATTCTCAGGAAAAAAGGACAGAAGATCGCCGCCAAGCGTGCAGACAAATCTGCAAGCGAAGGTGTTGTGCTTGCTGCAACCAATGATGCCGCAAATTTTGCTGCTATCGTGATGGTGAACTGTGAGACTGACTTCGTTGCCAAGAATCAGGAATTTGTTGACTTCACAAAATCAATTCTTGACCTGGCCATTGCCAAGACACCCAAAAGTGCAGATGAGCTTTTAGCTCTTGACCTGAATGGAAGAACTGTTGAGGAAAATCTCAGCGACCAGATGGGGAAAATTGGTGAAAGCATTAAGATGGGTGGCTATGAATTTATTGAAGCACCATTGGCCTGTGCATACAATCACCAGGGAAACAGGCTTTCAACCCTTCTTGCGATGAACATTGCCGATGATGCAAAAATCGCCCAGGTAGGACATGAACTGGCTATGCAAGTAGCTGCCATGAGCCCTGTTGCTGTTGATAAAGATGACGTTGACCAGTCAGTGATCGATAAAGAGATCGAGATTGGAAAAGACCAGGCACGCCAGGAAGGAAAACCTGAAGAGCTGCTTGAAAAGATCGCTATGGGAAAACTCAACAAATTCTTGAAAGACAATACACTCTTGAATCAGGTGTTTGTTCGTGACGGAAAGAAAATTGTTCGTGAATACCTTAAAGAAACCAATGCTGATCTTACCGTAACCGGATTTAAAAGGCTTATGCTTGGTGCATAACTCTTAACTACGATATTAAAAAAGAGCGATCCTGTGGGTCGCTCTTTTTTTTGGTACGGGGTACGGGGTACGGGGTACGCGGTACGCGGGAATTACAATTGTTTTTTCTCTGCCTCTTTAATTAGTTTTATAAGTTCATCCGGAGGAATGGCAATTCGTCTGGTCTTCAGGTCAATCCAAAATCCTTCAACTTTTACCACGCAAGCCAGCTTTCCATTCTCCTTAAAGATCTGATGCGTTGCAGCATATTTCCTGTAATCATCGGAGAAATAATCAATGCAATAATCAACGCTGATTGCTTCATTCATCAAAATTTCTCTTTTGAACTGCAAATTGGTATTTGTAATCACAAATCCTACATTCAGCTTAGTAAGCATATCCATTGTCATTCCATTCGATTCCATAAAATCAACTCGCGTATGATCCGTGAAATCAAGGTAGGCCGACCCCCGCAAATGCCTGTTCGGGTCAACATCTGACCACTTTACCCGATACTTTTTCTCAAATACTTTCATATTATATACACCCTAACTTTTGTGCATAATGTTTTCAATCACTGAAAATCTATAAAATTCTATTGAACTCCGCACTTCTTACGCCAGCAGCTCCTTCACTAGCATCGAAACCTCTTTATTATCAGCCTTTCCGGCAAGCTTCTTTGATACCATGCCCATCACCCGGCCCATGTCTTTCATGCTTTCGGCGCCGGTCTCGGTGATGATGCCCTGAACAATCGCTTTGAGTTCATCTCCACTAATCTGTTCCGGCAGGTACTTTTCGATTATTCCCGCCTGGAATTCTTCCACTTCTGCCAGCTCAGCACGGTCTTTATCGCGGTATATGGCCGCCGATTCCTTGCGCTGCTTCACCAGCTTTTTAAGGAGACCCATCTCCAGGTCCTGAGGAATTTCACCCGAGGCACCTTTCCCGGTTTTTAAAATGAGCAAGCCAGATTTAATGGCTCGTAGGGCCTCAAGTTTCTTCGCATCCTTCGCCAGCATTGCGGCTTTGATATCTTCGTTGATCTGTTCTGCTAAAGTCATTGTATTTCG